>CAMBEF010000009.1 GCA_945865495.1 uncultured Bacteroides sp.
CCCACTGTGAGCGTGTTGAAAAGGCATATCCGGCATATTTTGACACGTATGACAGAATAGACAGGGTTATTGGATGGCTTGATGATATTGATGGGCTTTACTGCATCGGCAGGAATGGACAGCATCGTTACAACAATATGGATCATTCAATGCTTACCGCAATGGAAGCGGTCAGCAATCTTCTTGCCAATGACAGCGACAACAGCAATATATGGAATGTTAATACAGAGCAGTCGTATCATGAGGATAAGGCAACGGCGTAGCGTTAACGCTGCATAAGCATTGGTTACATCACGAAGAATGAATACGGGTTAACTGACAGGAATGGGGAGAGAGAGTTGGCTTCAACATATTACGCAATTGGAGTTATATTTGTAATTTATATATGGGTATATTTCTGGAAAGACAGATGTACTTCCAAACAATATAATAGCAGCGACAGGTTCAGCCGCTTCATGTGGTATGCGGTTACAAGATGTGCAGTACTGCTGATGTCACCTGGGAATATTAAAGGAAAGCTTATATGTGTTACGGTGGACGCGGTTGTATATGTGGTTCTTAATATCGCAGCAGGTAATGTTGCCTTGCAATATATTTTCTGGCCGGGAACAATTATAGCGGCAGCATCCGGAAGCATTAGAAGAGCAGCATACATACTGGCTGCGGAGATTTTGCTTGCAGGATATTTGTATATTGTCAGGTCAGTGCCTGTCAGAATTAAGAACGGAACTGGTTTGTACTGCTTTAGCGGAATGGCAGTGCTTATGTTCTTTTTTGCGAGGGATATTGATGGACAGTATATCGGAATGCTTGCAGATAACAGCGGAAATGCGCCAATGCTTCTGGTGTTTTCGATTCTTCTGATGGTTGTAGCACTGATGAGTGTATTGATAGGAATGTCCGGTAATGATTTGAGAATATTGCAGCCGCAGACACAATCAGCAGGTTCCGGTGCCACTGGCAGAGGCTCATTGGACTGTGGCTTTTCAGGCTTTAAGTGCGTGGATGCCCTGATAATGATAACAGGTACGTTAGCATTTTTTATAATGGGAATTACAGGGCTTGGAACGCATACGATACCATCAAGCCAGCTTCACATTCAGGCTGACAGGAACAGGGATGTGGTGCTTGATTTTGGAAGAGATGTAACGATATCAAAAGTAGAGATATTTCTCGGATATGAAGGTAAGCGAACGGTTTCATTTTCAAAGCTTGAGGATGATGCATGGAATGTCTTTAAGAGCAGACAGGAAGTTACAGCTGCATACTGCTGGAATGAGATTAAGCTTGACAGCACCCAGAAAGTGCTTGGCTGTGTATTTCTCGATAATGATGCATATGTTGGTGAGATGATATTCTTTGATGACAAGGGTAATAAAATCCTTCCGCAGAATGCAGGTGCATATATGAAACTGTTTGATGAGCAGGCGCTTTATCCTGAGAATGAGACATATTACTACAGGACTATGTTTGATGAAGTATATCATGCAAGGACGGCATATGAATTTGCCAATGACCTGCCGATATATGAGAATACGCATCCACCGCTTGGTAAGACAATAATCTCAATTGGAATAAAAATGTTCGGAATGAATCCGTTTGGATGGCGTTTTATGAGCGTTGTGTGCGGCAGCTTTATCGTTACGCTTGTGTATGCATTTGCACTGAGAATCACCGGAAGCAGGGAATGTGCAGTATTTGCAATGCTTCTGCAGATGACAGAGTTTATGCATTTTACGCTGTCGAGGATTGCCACAATAGATATTATGGCGGCGTTATTTATCATTGCAATGTTTTACTTTATGACTGCATTTATGCAGACGGAAAAAAGAGCATATCTTCTTTTGGACGGAATTGTATCGGGTGCCGCAATTGCTGTCAAGTGGACGGGAATATATGCGGGAGCAGGGCTGGCAATTATTTTCCTGCTGTGGTGCCTGAACAAGAAAAATACTCTTGAAAGCAATGATGGCATACTGAACAACAAAGTCATTAAAATGAACAAAGATTGCGGCCGGAACGCATACTGGCTAAGGCTTGGGGCTGAGTGCCTGGCATGCTTCATAATTATTCCGCTTATCATATATACACTCTCATATGTCCAGTTTGCGCAGGTATATACAGATAAAAATGCTATAGAGCACGTTATCTCTAACGGAAAGCTTATGCTTTCATACCACAGTAAAACTATATTTGAGCATCCGTATGCATCGGAGTGGTATGAGTGGATATTTGACAAAAAGTCACTGCTTGATGCGCTTACGGTTAATAGAGACGGAAGCATAAGCAGTGTTGCAACTTTTGCGGGGCCTGTCGTATGCTGGGGAGGCATTGTGGCATTTTTTCATCAGATATACAGATGGAGTGTAAAAAAAGACCGCGTATCGGCAATGCTTGTTATTGCGTATGCATCTCTGATAATTCCGTGGATGTTTGTTAAGAGGACTGTGTTTATATATCATTATCTTACCTGCCTGAGTATTCTTGTGCTGATGATATCATATTCGGTAAGGACAGGAATCAGGGATGGTTCAAAGCGGAAGAAAGTCATGATTGTGACAGCAATAATATCAATTGCACTTTTTGCGATGTTTTATCCTGTATTATCAGGAGCGGATGTGCCGCGTGAATATATAAATGCTGCACTCAAGTGGCTGCCGGGATGGAGGTTTGTGTGATGAATCAGATTAAAAAAACATCTGTCGCGACAGCGGTTATAGTGATTACTGTTATAGCTTCGTATATCATTGCACATCTTACCGGAGCACAGCAGAGCCGGTTATATATAAAGATTGCCATGTGCACGGCTCTTGCATTAACAGCAGTCATAGCTTCCGTTAACGTTAGAACTATGACATGCCATGATATCCATTATTATGATGTGATTATTATTGCAATTATGGCAGCCGGAATAATAATGAGGATTGGATACATGCTTTATACGCCATGTAATATAAGACAGCATGATCTGTGGGGATTTGATGCTGATGCAGGAGGCCATGCGGCGTATATTCTTAACCTGATGCAGTATCACAGGCTGCCTTTAAGCAATAAACTTCAGTTTTACCAGCAGCCGTTCTTTTATATTGCTGGAAGCCTGATGTCATTAGTTGTTAATTCAATTCTTAATACTTCATCGGCGTATGAACTTGCTGATGCTGCAAGGACAGCGGCATGTACGGCATCATGTCTTATGCTGCCGGCATCAGATGCACTTTGCAGAGAATGTGGCATAGGTGGCAGGGGACGTGTTATCTCAACAGCATTAGTGGCATGTTCGCCTGTATTCTACATGACAGCCGGAATGCTGACACCTGATTCGTTAAGTACGCTTCTTATGGTACTTGCAGTTTTGTACACAATAAAATGGAGCAATGACTGTTCGTGGAAGAATACAGTATTATTGGCAGTTATATACGGACTTGGCGTCATGACCAAGGTATCTGTCGGAGTGATTGCACTGTTTACCGCAGTTGTGTTTGTAATCAGGCTTGTAAAGACTGTTAAAACAGACGCAAAACAATGGAAAATGCTTATGCTGCGCTATATAGTATTTGGCTTAATAAGCATGCCGCTGGGATTATGGTACAGCGTTCGTAATTACAGGATGTTTGGTCAGCCTATCGGATATGTTCTGGATATAGGCGGAAGCCGTTCTAAGCTGTATACGGGAGACCGTTCGATAGCAGCAAGAATATTTACATTTTCAATTGATAATATTATGAAAGGTCCATATGCGGATGTCTTTAATGACTATAATGCACCTGCATATTATCTGAAATCATCACTTTTTGGTGAATACAGATATGAAGTTCCGGCAATAATTCCGGCAGTACTTCTGTTTGCAGCGTTGTTTATAACATTTATTGCAGTGGTTGCTGTTATTTATCAGTTGATACATCTGAAAAATAAAAGTATTGCATATTATGCCGTACCTGTTGTAAGCGTACTTATGTATGCGAGCGTTACGTATTTCTATATGAAATATCCTTACGGATGCAGCATGGATTACCGCTATATGGGACTGTTATCCGTCATGGCGGGTGCAGCTCTTGGCAGAATGTGTGAGAATACTATTGAAATCAGATTCAGAAACATAGTCATGAATACATGTAAACTTAATAAATATATCGTATTCATGCTGACAGTATTTTGTCTGGCATCAGTTATTATGTATGTTATGGTTCAGTGATGTGAACCGAAAACATTTGACTGATATTAAAAATGATATTTAGCTGCATTAATAATTAAAGCGTTGCCTCTTAATGCAGATAAATATAAATCCCGGCAGGTTAGTATGCCGGAGGGGAGTACCCCTGAATAAGTAAAAGGAGGATTAATAATGAGCAAAAGAACTAAAAAATTACTGACGTATTTTATGGCGGCAGTACTTGCGGGCGGCGGACTTGTAAGCTCGCTTAACGCAGGACAGGTCAAAGCAGCTGATATGTACGATGTATTCATCGGCAACAGTAAGAGGTATACCGTCGGCTGCGCAGAAGATTGGCGCATAGTGCTGGAGGCACCGGCTGATGAGTTTAAGTCAGTTGCTGTCGATGGCAAAGTGGCACCTGAATATGCGGTTAAGTCTGTTAAGGCGGTTGGATATCCGGAAGGATTTGAGCCTGAGGTACCAGCAACAACAGAGGCACCTGCAGCGACGACAGAGATTCCTGTGGCAACAGGCTACAGCTATTTATCTTCGAATGCCGTAGCAGTCTTTGCGGCAGCACCTGAATCAGGCAGCGCAGCTGCATCAGCGTATAAGTGTACAGAGATTATTCTTAATTCCTCATGGATTGATACTATTGGTACCGGAAAGCATATGGTTACATTAGCTTTTGATAACGGAAATGCATATGTAGGAATTGTTGTGACAGGCTCTGATAAGCCTGAAGAAAGTACGACTGTAGCTTCAACAGAGAGTACGACTGCAGCTTCCGGTGATTCTGATGATACAGACAGTGATGATTCTTCATCAGACAGCATTAATGTAAGTCAGAAGACGGATTCCAATGGAATTATAATCCAGAAGTTCAGTTTTAAAAACGGAGCATTGCCTGCAGATACAGTATGGATGATAGGCAATATGTCAGATGACGACATTGTGATGCTTAACAATAATGGAATTAATGCAAAGCTTGGATGGGACATTAACCCATATTCGGGCGGCGTGAGAGCGCAGGTAGCACCTGGATATAAAGTTAATGTACAGTTTGCACTTCCTTCTGATTTAGCATATATTTCTACGGCTGAGTACAAGATATATGACCTTACTTACAATGTATATCAGGATGCTGTGATTAATAATGGAATTGTTTCATTTGATGCGTCACATTTCAGTAAGTATGCATTGGTAGAGATGACAGCAGGTTCAGGAAGTGCTGACGGCAATGTTACAGATAACGCATCAGAAAGCACAACTTTGGCAGATGCACAGGTAACAAGCCCTAAGACAGCAGATACAACAGGAGTTGTATTCTGGGCACTTTGCATGGCAGCGGCTATCGGTGCATTTGTTGTAACATTTGCAAAGGGCAGACAGTGTAAGTAATCAGTTCTGGAAAAATCAACTCAATGAAAATCAAATCAACAAAGAATAAGTTGAGAACAAAAAATTAATAATGTATAATAGGCAGTATATGTTTGCGGCACGGTTGTGCCATCAAAAGAAATGGAGATCGTTATGAAAAAATCCAATATAGCAGCATTGCTGCCTATTTTAGTATTTTTAATTCTTTACCTTGGAACAGGAGTAATATTTGAATATGTAATGAAGATTCCAATGGGATTCTATAATATACCGATAGTAGTGCCATTTATGATAGCGATATTTGTTGCATGCATGCAGAACAGAAAGGCCTCATTTGATGAGAAGCTTCAGATAATGGCGAATGGTATGGCTGACAAAAATATAATCACAATGCTTCTTATATTTCTTACGGCAGGTGTATTCGTAGGAGTTGTCGGAAGAAGCAGCGCAGAGAGCGTTGCATATTTTATGTTGTCGGTTATTCCAGGAGAATATGCTGTAGCAGTATTATTTGTAGTCGCATGCTTTGTATCAACTGCAATGGGTACTTCAGTTGGTACAATTACACTTATAACGCCTATAGCGGTTGCAGTATCAGAGGCGTCAGGCTTTGACATGGCATTGTGCGTAGCATCTGTAATGGGTGGTGCAATGTTTGGAGATAATCTGTCATTTATTTCAGATACGACAATAGCAGCATGCAATGGTCAGGGATGCATGATGAAGGATAAGTTCAGGGAGAATTTTTTTATAGCACTTCCGGCGGCAATCGGTGCACTTATTATAATACTTGTACTTTCATTCAGAACCGACATTGCAGGAGGAGTTCAGCATAACTACAATCTTGTGCAGATAATTCCTTATGTACTTGTTATGGCAGGAGGAATTGCAGGATTTAATGTATTTGCGGTATTGATTACAGGCATCCTGTCGGGAATATTTATTATGCTTATTACCGGGCATATGGGAATTGCTGACATTGTGGCAGGAATGGGCTCGGGTGTATCAGGCATGTTTGAAACATGTATGGTTGCGGTACTTGTTGCTGCAATGTGTGCGCTTATACGTGAGAATGGAGGCTTTGAGGCTCTTCTTGGAGGAATAAGGAAGATGTTTAAAGGCAATAAAGGCGGACAACTTGGAATAGGGCTGCTTGTAGGCGCAATGGATATTGCGACGGCTAATAATACCGTTGCAATAGTTATGGCGAATCCCATTGCACTTGAGATGGCTGATAATTATGGGATAACTCCAAGAAAATCCGCATCGCTGCTTGATACATTTTCATGTATAGCCCAAGGAATAATCCCTTACGGAGCACAGATGCTTGTAGCCATCTCAGCTGTGGCAGAACTTGGATATGAGATATCTGCGATGCAGATAATACCTAAGCTTTATTATCCCATGCTGCTTTTTGTCAGTTCAGTTATATGGATTTTTTTGATTCCGGGGGTTGACAAAAATAGCAGGCAGAGGATAAAATAACATGACTTTAAAGAAGTCGGAAGGAAGGTGCAGCAAATGGACAGTTGCGATAGTAGTTATCGAAGTTGGAACATGAATTATAATTCGGAACACGCTACCAGTCTGTGGTTTTATTTGCTGCGGCTGGTTTGATTGTTGTGTCTGATTTTTTTCATGCTCCGTACTGACGGGGCATTTTTTTTATGAAAAATACCTCGTAATAACGGAAAGAGAGGTATGGAATTATGATGACAAAGTACATTTTTGAAGAAACACAGATTGGAAGCCACATTACTACAAACTTTATCTGTATCGACAGAACTGATTCTGTCAAGGAAGCAATGAATCAGCTGCTTGTGCAGGCCAGGAATCACGATAACATTGAAACACTTTATATTATTGAACCGGACGGAACTTATTACGGAATACTTGAACTTAAAAAACTTCTTGCAGCAAAAAAAGAAGACAGTCTGGAAACACTTATTGTAAGGAATTACCCTTATCTGTATGCTGATGAAGAGACTGAGGACTGTGCTTCGGAACTTAAGGAATATGAGGAGGACTCAATTCCGGTACTTGACAGGGATAAGCACATAGTCGGAGTAATTACGGCTTCTGAGACCGCTAATATTATTGATGATGAGCTGGGCGATGACTATGCCAAGCTTGCCGGTCTTTCGGAGGAATCAGATCTGGATGAACCTATAACCGTAGGTATTAAGAAAAGACTTCCATGGCTTATACTTCTTCTGTTCCTTGGAATGGGCGTGTCAACGGTAGTAGGCGTATTTGAGAATATTGTGCAGCAGCTTACACTTATAGTGTGCTTCCAGTCACTTATACTTGACATGGCAGGTAATGTAGGTACACAGTCGCTTGCCGTAACAATCCGTGTGCTTATGGATGAGCATATCTCATTTGCACAGAAGATTAAGCTGATTTTTAAGGAAATGAGAGTTGGACTTGCCAACGGACTTATTCTTGGCGCAATGGCACTCATATTCATAACAGGATACATAATGCTTTTTAAGCATGAAAATATGATATATGCGCTGGCAGTAGCAGGATGCGTGGGAGCTGCGCTGATTATATCAATGGTGATATCAAGTCTTATAGGCACATTAACACCGATTATCTTTGATAAGGTAAATATTGACCCGGCAGTAGCATCAGGTCCGCTTATCACAACTGTTAATGATCTTGTTGCAGTCGTTACATATTATGGACTGGCAGGAATATTTCTTATTGGGATAATGCATTTGTAATTTTATGAATATATGATGTATTTATGATACAGCGAAATATATAACGATTAATATAGCAAATATAGCAAAAATGTGGTACTATTATCCTAATGATTATGTAAATTTGTACTGTGTATTGTATGAATGATAATACAATATGCGCGGGGGATAATATATGATACTACATGCAAAAAAACAGGATGACGAGACAGAGCAGATTATTTCCTATATGAATTCGGCAGCACGCAACGAATACATTTTTCCGGATGAGACAGAGGAAGGCAGTAAGCCTCTTACCGAAGCCTATAACCAGATGCTTAAGAAGTTTATCAATGCAGATAATCAGGTTGCAATGGACCTTAATAATGCAATGAGTGTTATAGGCAACAGCAGTAATGTCAAGTCACTGCTTGAGATTGCAGCTAACCAGAAGCGCTCTATAGCAACAATTGTGGAAGGCAGTAAGAAACTTACGGATTCAATAGCTGAGAGTGAGAATATACTTGGCAACATACAGCAGCATGTGCAGGAAGCGGATGCACAGTCTGAAGAGTGCAGCAGAATAATGCGTGATACGGTTAACAGTGTTAATGGCAGTTACGAAGAACTGTTATCGTCCTGTGAGGCACTCGAGGGATTTAAGAAAAAGGCAGACCAGATTGATGACATAATGAAGCTTGTCGGCGCACTGAGCACCAAGACACAGCTCCTTTCACTCAATGCCAAGATAGAAGCAACCAAGGCAGGAGAGTACGGGAGAGGGTTCAGTGTGGTGGCTGATGAGATAGGCAAGCTTTCAGCTGACACGCAGAAGTCGATGAGCAGAATCTCAGAATATGTGTCTGCGATTAAAAGTGACATTGATGTGCTTGTTACACAGATGAACCAGCTTCGCAATACACTTGATGCATGTAAGGTTAATGCGGATGAGTCAGATAAACACATAGCCAATATGGGTGACTCGATGGATTCGATAATGGATCAGATTGATGATGCATTTGCACAGACAACGACACAGAATAATTCCGCAAAGATATTTCTTGATCAGCTTGCCAATGTAGAAAAAGATTCGGAGTCGCTTATTGAACACTGTCAGGATCCTGCAAGAGATATGTATACCATAAGCAGGACGATAGATAAGATTAGAGGGAATGTTGCGAGAAAGCAGGCGAAGCTTTCCAACAGCCAGTGGATAGATATATATATTGTCGACCACATGATATTTACGTGGAGACTTTATAATATGATTGCCGGATTTGAGACACTTGAACTTAAGAATCTTAACAGACCCCAGAGATGTAAGTTCGGTCTTTGGTATAATGCGGAAGATAAGGATTATCTGAGAAGCAATCCGGTGTTTGCTGAAGCAGGGCGTGTGCATGATGAACTGCATCATCTTGCAGTTGAATGTTATAACGCTAACGAGAATGGTGACAAAGAGGCTGCCATGGATTATTTCCGGAAGGCGCAGGAAGAATATGGAGTATATTCTGCGACAATGGAAAAAGTAAAGCTTTTGTTCAATGACTGATATAATATTAGGGCTATGTATGCAGGCCTGCACCGGTATTTTATACGGTGCAGGTTTACATACACAGCCTTTTTTGTTATCAGTATTCTATGCTTATATTATATTCACTGAGCCAGTAATTAACCTGAAGCATGTAAGCGAGCATCTGCGGACCGGCCATCAATTGTCCATACCATGGCCTGCCATAATCAGATGGGGCTTCAATGAATCTGTTTACTTTGGCAATATCGAGCAGATTCCTTATTGGCGAGGCGGTGTCTGATACAACTTCACGGAGTTGGCCGGCAAGCATTTTCTCGTAATAAGGGTCGTAAGTCTTAGGATAAGGACTTTTCTTACGCCAGAGGACATCATCGGGGAGAAGTCCGGCTGCAGCGTGCCGGAGAAGACCTTTGGTTACACCTCCGGCGCATTTCATGTTCCAAGGAACGTTAAAGACATATTCGACAATTCTGTGGTCTGCGAAAGGAACACGTGCTTCCAGACCGTTATACATACTTGTTCTGTCCATTCTGTCAAGAAGTGTAGCCATGAACCAGCGTATATTAAGATACGATATCTCACGGCGGCGGCGCTCTTTTGCAGAATCACTCTGAAGAACCGGAGTCTCGGCAATCGTCTGCCGGTATGCGTTATCAGCGTATTCTTCCATATTCAGGCTGTTTATCAGCTCATCGTCCAGCAGAATCTGTCGTGCAGACATATCATATGACCACGGAAATGCATCCGTGGAAAATGCTTTCTCATTGTGAAACCAAGGATATCCTCCGAATATCTCATCTGCGCATTCGCCGGTAAGCGTTACTTTATTATAATTTTTAACTTCAGAACAGAAATAGAGCATTGAAGATTCTACATCTGCCATACATGGAAGGTCGCGTGCCATTACTGCTTTATAGAGGTAATCTGCCTGCTGCCTGCTTGTGCATTCGAGAAAACGGTGCCTTGTTCCCGTATAGTCTGCCATCTCCTCCACATATGGGCGGTCACGGCTTGGCTGGAAGCTGTTTGCTTTAAAATATCGGTCATTACCTGTAAAATCAAACGAAAATGTATTGAGCTGTAATCCCTGTTTGTGGAGCTCTTCCGCACATATTGAGGTTACGATGCTTGAATCTACGCCTCCTGACAGAAATGTGCTTATCGGAATATCGGATAACATCTGCATTTTGATGGCATCTTTTATAAGCCACGAAGTTTTTTCAATGGTTGTTTCGAGAGAATCTGTATGTTCGTGGCTTTCGAGCTTCCAGTAAAAATGCTTATCACAGCGGTCATTTTCAAATGTTATACATTGTCCCGGCAGGACTTCAAAAATATTTTTAAAAACGCCTCTGCCGTGTGTCCTGGCAGGGCCAAGTGCAAAAATCTCGCAGAGTCCGTCACGGTCTATTATGTGTGGTATACCAGGATATGCAAATATTCCCTTTATCTCAGATGCGAATACGAGAGTGTTTTCATAATTTGTATAAAACAGAGGTTTTACGCCAAGTCTGTCGCGGAACAAAATGAGACGGTTGTGGGTTTCATCTAATATGGCGGCAGCAAATATACCATTAAGGCAGCTGATAAAATCACTGCCATGGCGCATGTAACCTTCAAGAATGACTTCTGTGTCACTGGCAGTGTCAAATGTGGCGCCTTCCGCCTTGAGTGCTGAACGGAGTTCTTTCATATTATAAATTTCACCATTATATGAAATTGCACATTTCAGTCCTCCATGGCTCTTCACAAGTGGCTGCGAACCGGTAACGAGATCTATAATTGCAAGCCGCACATGCGCAAGCCCACAGTAATCGCACAGATATGTCCCATTACCGTCAGGGCCGCGGTGAAATTGTGTACGGTTCATGTCATCGAGAATGCTGATCCAGTGCGGAGATTCCGAAGAATATCCACCGTTAATATTATAAAAACCGGCTATTCCACACATGGAGCACCTCCGATTACGGGTTGAATCTGGCGGCCTTCAAGAGCAGCCTCAATCGACGGAACAAGAAGTTCTGTGCGTGATATCATGGAATTAGGTTTTTTCCCAGGATTATCCTGTGCAAAAGGTATGAAGAATATGTGTTTTGTGTTCATAAGTATTCCTATGTTTTTCATGTTCATGCCAAGAGCATCATTGGTTGACAGTGATATCAGAAGCGGTCTGTTATTGCGAAGATGAGCCTTGGCAGCCATAAGTGCAGGAGTGTCGGTTATTCCGTTAGCAAGTTTGGCTATAGTGTTGCCGGTGCAGGGAAGAAGTACGAGTATATCAAACATTTTTCCGGGACCTATAGGTTCCGCATCGGGAATTGTAAGTATTGGCGGATATCCGGTTATATCTTTTGCAAGCTTTAAAAACTTATCCGAACTGCCAAAACGGCTGTCTAATGAGGCGGCCGAATTAGAAAATATAGTTCTTACGGAAGCACCCTGGCGTACAAGCCTTTCCATCTGTGTAAAAGTTTTTTCGTAAGTACAGAATGAACCTGTTATTGCAATTCCGATATTCTTTCCTTTTAAAGACATAAGTTAAGCTCCATTTCTAGGACGTGTAAACGCCTATATACTACAAATTACTACATTCGGATGTCAGTGAGACTATTATTTTGGCGAGCATTATGCCGCTTGACATGGGGGCGTATTTTCCCGGGAGTCCGGGATACGGATGTGCATTAATACCGGCAATGCCGGCAGCGTTGAAATCTGTTCCCCCACCTGAGGCTATATCTATAATTGTTGTGTCTTTATTAAGTATGCATATTATGTCTGGGGTGATTATCCTGGATGGGACAGTATTAAAAATAAAGTCGTACACGGCAGCATTCTGACCAAAATCGGATATTGTACGGCAGCAATATCCGAATGAGCCGGCTGCAGCAAGTTCACAGCTGTCATTGGAATATACGTCTGTAATACAGTGCATGCCGCTAAGACGGTCTGCAATTGCGCGGCCGCAGCGACCGTAACCAAGGACTGCACAACGGCTTTTACACAGGTTAACAGGACTTCCTTTTATGGCCTCACACAGTGCGCCTTCTGCGGTTGCGATGGAATTGTATATTGCCAGATTTTCATTTTTCATAAGGTCATATACAGACACATCTTTTGCAGTAAGTTCTGACTTAAGCTGTGGGCTTATGCAGCCTGCGATAAGATGCTGCCCGGGATGAAGCTGATTAACAAGCATCCGGATAGTTACATCAGTATTAGCAAGCTTTGACTCAAAAACGGAAAAATCCGATGTAATGGGAACCGGGCATATTATATATTCGGATGAACCGGCGGCTATCTCCCAGAATGCCGCATGGTCGGCAGTGCATTCGAGTCCAAAAGATATAACGCTGTGACCGCGCGATACAAGTTCATCGGCAAGATATACCTGTCTTTTATCTCCGCCGATAACAGCATATTCATAATCCAATATCGATCCTCCTTTTTGTCTTTATTTATTATATGCATGCAAGTTTGGTATTGGCAGCGAAAAAAATAAAAAAATTGACCTTTAAAAGACAATCAGAGATTATAAAATGGGGCGGTTTTGGTGATGAATAAACAATTGGTGACCTGAAAACTGCAATTGGTGCCAAAAGCAACACAAGAGCAAAAATTTATGCTATAGTATATAAAGCTGTTGCAATCATGATGCAATGGCTGACGCTTTTCTGTGATTTTAGCGGATCCTGACAGGCGTTAATACATTACTGAAGATTCATAGAATACAAAAGATAAATTTCCGTTAAAAGAATATATTCAGTCTGCAAATAACAAATCTTTTTAGTCTTTTTAGTAATCCCAAAATGTAAAATAATGGCAAACAAATATTCGTATTAATATTGACAAAACCATAGTACTACGTTATTATTATTTTATAAAGAACAGATATTCGACTACTCGAGTTTGAATAATATGCATATAACAGATTTTACAAATGTTTGTTTTGAATCATGAAACGGAGCGTAATATGGTAATACAGGAACAATTGTCATTACAACAAAAGCTGGAGATATTGTCAGATGCAGCTAAGTATGATGTGGCGTGTACATCCAGCGGAGTTGACAGGAGGAACAACGGCATGGGCATAGGCAATGCGGCTGCATGTGGAATATGCCACAGTTTTTCGTCTGATGGGAGATGCATCTCTTTGCTGAAGATACTGCTTACCAATGAGTGCATATACGACTGCCGGTACTGTATCAATCGTTCATCTAATGATGTTGTAAGGGCAGCTTTTACCCCTGAAGAGATATGTACACTTACCATGCAGTTTTACAGACGTAATTATATAGAAGGGCTTTTCTTAAGCTCAGGAATAATCGGTTCCCCGGATAATACCATGAGACTTATGTGTGAGACCGTAATTATGCTCAGAAGCAGATATAATTTTGGTGGTTATATTCATCTTAAAGGTATCCCGGGTGCCTCACAGGATTACATAGATCTCGCGGGATGGTACGCGGACAGGATGAGTGTTAATCTTGAACTGCCGACGGCAGATGGTCTCAAGCAGCTTGCACCACATAAGAGCAGGAAGAAAATTCTTACGCCTATGCGTAGAATACAGAAGCAGATTATAGCCAATGGCAATATATTGCTTGGAGAAGATTCGGCACATTATGGTAAGACATCATTATATGGCGGGGCAGAAGCATCAGCCGATGTCAGGGCAGAGATGTCTGACAGCATTCTGTCGGAACATGGCGGCATGCTCCATAATATTAATGACATATCACCCGGAGGAGCACTGTCTGTAGTTAAGGGGAGAGGTGCCAATACAAGATATGCACCGGCAGGTCAGAGTACACAGATGATAATAGGCGCAACTGAGGAATCGGATTATCATATAGTCACAGTGGCAGAAGCTCTGTATCAGAAGTTTGATCTTAAGAGAGTATTTTATTCTGCATTTATCAATGTCAATCATGACAGCAGCCTTCCGGCACAGCATGATGGCGAAGGTGTGCCGCTTCTCAGGGAACACAGACTTTATCAGGCTGACTGGCTTATGCGGTATTATGGATTTAAGTCATATGAACTGTTATCAGAGCAGAAGCCTAACTTTAACGTGCTGCTTGACCCTAAGTGTGACTGGGCAATAAGCCATCTTGAGTTATTTCCGGTAGAGATTAACAGAGCAGATTATTACACACTTCTAAGAGTCCCGGGAATAGGTGTTACATCCGCAAGGCGGATTGTTAAGGCAAGACGTTGTGCCATACTGGGATTCGACGATCTGAAGAAGATGGGAGTTGTGCTTAAGAGGGCACTGTATTTTATAACATGTAATGGCAGAATGATGTACAACACGAGAATAGATGAGGACTATATAACGAATGGACTTATTGGCGTGGAGAAGCTTAATAATTATCAGATAGAGCATCATCATAGTTACCGGCAGCTTTCACTGTTTGATGATACGATTGGAGACGTTAAGTTATGGCAGAAGAACGCATGATATTCCGTTGTGAAGACAGTGTTGATGGAATATTTACAGCTATATATAAGGCATGGGAATATGGAACATCGAGAAGCAGTGTAGAGCTTAATATATGTGCAACGATGAGGCTTTTTGTACAGTATGCCGATGTTGAGGCAGATTATGGGATTGCTTTAAAAGTAGCTGATACTATAAGGAACAGACTGTCGGAAGAAGTCTATAACATAGTATGGCGGGCGGCTTTATCAGATTGTGCTGATAAGGCAGAGCATATATACAGATTCCTACGGAAGGGTTTTAGAATGGGAGCATCAGTAATTGATTACAGGCAGGATGAAGATGTGAATGCTGTGTGCAGAATGTCTGAATACGCAGGAAGGGAAGCTCATAAGTATACAGGATTTGTAAGATTTGAAGAGAATGTGAACGGAGTGCTTGTAGCACGGATTGCTCCGAAGAATAATATTGTGCCGCTGATTGCAGATCATTTTGCGGACAGATTCAGACAGGAGAACTGGATTATAGCAGATGTGAACCGGGGATGTGCTGCAATTCATAGGGCATATATGGAACCTGTTATTATGATGGGAATATCAGGTGACAGTATAGCGGCTCGGACAACCGAATCAGCAGATGAGACTGAATTTAAAAAACTGTGGAGCAGTTTTTTAAATTCAGTCTCAATAGAAGAACGCCGCAACAGAAGGCAGCAGATGACAATGATGCCATTAAGATATCGTACATTTATGAGTGCAGAACAATAACCGTATATTAATATTATTTCAATTCGTTGCGAAGCTGTCTTGCAGCTTCAACCAGATTGATGAGACTGGCTTTTGTCTCGTACTCTCCACGTGTCTTGAGACCGCAGTCAGGATTTATCCAGAGCTTGTCTGAATCGATTTTTGTAAGCATTTTGTTAACGGCAGCCTTAATCTCATCAACTGAAGGAATTCTTGGAGAGTGGATGTCATATACACCGGGACCGACTTCAGTCTGGAAGTTATCAGCTTTTAATGCGTCAAGAATCTGAAGATCGGAGCGTGATGCTTCAAATGTTAGTACATCAGCATCCATAGCGTCTATTGCCGGAATTATATCTGTGAATTCACTGTAGCACATATGGGTGTGAATCTGCGTATCAGGCTTCACTCCGCTGTGAACAAGCCTGAAGGCAGGAATTGCCCAGTCAAGATAATCATTATACCAGTCGCTTTTCCTGAGAGGAAGCTTCTCTCTAAGAGCGGCTTCATCAATCTGGATAATGCGGATACCGTTGGCTTCAAGATCAAGCACTTCATCTCTTATGGCAAGTGCAATCTGCATTGTAGAGTCTTTAAGTGAGATATCCTCTCTTGGGAATGACCAGTTGAGTATTGTGACCGGACCGGTAAGCATACCCTTCATAGGTTTGTCGGTAAGAGACTGGGCGTATACGGACCAGTCAACAGTCATAGGCTTTTCTCTTGAGATATCGCCCCATATTACAGGGGGCTTAACACAACGTGTACCATAAGACTGTACCCATGCTTTTTCAGTGAATAGGAATCCATTAAGACATTCACCGAAGTATTCAACCATGTCATTACGTTCATATTCGCCATGAACAAGTACGTCAAGGCCGATATCTTCCTGAAGCTTGACACATTCTGCTATCTTGCTGCGGTTGAATGCAACATATTCTTCCTTTGATATTCTGCCTTTTTTGTAAGCAGAGCGGTTAGCTTTGACATCCTTTGTCTGCGGGAATGAACCTATTGTAGTTGTTGGCAGTACAGGCAGCCTGAAAGTATCTTTCTGGATCTTAAGACGTTCGGCACGCTTTGGAAGACGTGTATAGTCTTTGTCAGTTACTTCCGCAAGGCGTTTTGTAACAGCCTCATTGCTGCAGTCACGGCCATTGGCGAATAATTCACAATTGGCAGCGTATTCAGGAATATCTTTATAAGAATCAAGGTCGGCAAGAACCTTTAATTCACGGAGTTCATCGAGCTTCTCCACTGCAAAAGCAAAGTGGCTTGTGTATTCATGACCGAGTATGCTTTCGTTGACTAGCGTGTAAGGTACATGCTGGAGAGAACACGATGTTCCGAGAACTATATTGTTATTAGCACCTGTGAGCTTATTGAGCAATGCGAGAGTGTCCAGAGTGCCGGAATAATGATTTTTCCATATATTTTTTCCGTTGATAAGGCCCGCAAAAAGCAGTTTATCAGAAGGAAAACCATACTTTTCTACTAATGATAATGACTGACGGCCTTCTGCAAAGTCAATACCGATTCCGTCAAAAGGCATTGATATGGCTTTGCTGTATATATCGCGTATGTCTCCGAAGTATGTCTGCAAGAGAATATTGCAATTCTGCTTATTGGCAAGAATAGAATCATATATTCTGCTGAACAGTTTAATATCAGCATCATTCATATCATGTACAAGGCATGGCTCATCAAACTGAATCCATGATACACCGGCCCCGGAGCATTTGCCAATCAGTTCAATATAGGCATTTATAAGCTCGCCGGAATAATGCTCTGCAGAATATTGCCCTGTATATCTTGCAAGTTTAAGGAATGTATAAGCACCCGTGATTACAACTTTGGCGTTAATCCCGGCTTTGCGTGCTTCAAGATAGTCATCAAGAGGTTTTGTGCCTGTAAGCCGTATTGTTGTATCATCATCGATTTCGGGAACAATATAATGATAATTAGTATTAAACCATTTTTTCATTGCAAGAGCTCTGACATCACCGTTAGGTCCCTGATAACCACGAGCCATTGAGAAGTAGGTGTCAAGCCCGGAGAGACCGAGAGCCTTATATCTTGCCGGTATTACATTGAACAAAACCGCGGTGTCAAGGACTGTATCATAGAATGAAAAGTCATTGCATGGTATATAATCAATAAGAGCGTCTTTTTGTGACTGCCAGTGAGCCTTGCGAAGTGTGCCGGCTGTCTGGCGGAGTTCGGTTTCAGATATCTCATTTCTGAAATATGCTTCTTCTGCAAATTTAAGTTCACGAAGTGAACCGATTCGTGGGTAACCAATAACTGATGTTTTCAATTTAATACTCCTGTCCGGGAATTACATGTATATCCCTGTTATTATTGCCATACGAATCCCCGGAGCCTTCATGAACTGCATTTATCCCAGTGCTGAATCTGAAGGTCCTGAATATCTGCGGCACTTTGTGCCTGCGGAATTGGGATTGGTATGAGTGTTGTCAGAATGTATTATAGATTGAAAACAGATATAAGAAAAATACTTTTAAATTGCGGTTTGATATAGAAAAAAACTATAGCAATTACAGGCAGTAGCGCTTCAATGCATCAATATATACTTCACCAAGACGGCTTGGAATACATTTTTCATGGGTTATGTACCCTATGCGCATATTGCCTTCAGCTTTGAGAGGAATTGCGATAATATCAGCACCATTGAGTTCTTCATCAATTATACCGCTGCATACCGTGTAGCCGTTAAGTCCTATGAGAAGATTGAATAATGTTGCACGGTCACGCACACGTATGTTTTTCGGACGCTCAACAGAACTGAATATCTCTTCAGAGAAGTAGAATGAATTGTGATCCCCCTGCTCAAATGAGAGATAAGGATAAGGTGCAAGTTCATCCATTGTAACTGATTTCCTGCCTGCAAGCGGGTTGTGTCTGCTTATGAATATATGAGGCTGTGCTACAAACAGTTCATTGAATACAAGTCCATTGGCCTTTAGAATCTTGCAAAGAACAGTATCATTGAATCTGTTAAGATACAGAACTCCGATTTCACTCTTCATCTTGGCTACATCATCTATAATCTCATATGTCTGGGTCTCGCGGATACTGAAGTCATATTCATCATGACCGAACTGCTTTATCAGATCAACAAAAGCGTTGACAGCGAATGAGTAATGCTGGGTCGATACGCAGAACCTCTGCTTGCCGCCAATTCCATGCTTGTATCGGTCCTCAAGGAGGTTTGCCTGTTCCACAACCTGTCGGGCATAACCTAAGAAGGCTTCGCCGTCCTTTGATACAATGATACCTTTGTTAGTACGGTCGAATATCCTGATGCCCATCTCTTTTTCAAGCTCATGTATTGCATTGGAAAGACTTGGCTGTGATATAAACAGTGCATTGGCAGCCTCAGTCATAGTTCCAGTCTCAGCTACTGTTATGATATATCTTAACTGCTGTAATGTCATATTGCGTACCGGTCCTTTATCTGAATATTCTTATATAATATGATGTATGCAAAAGTCAACAGTATCATTATACAGTATTTTAAAGAATGTTGCATGGAAATCTTGTACATAGTACATCAGATGTGATATTTTATATCAGTATAGGAGCATTTATGGAAGAAAAATATAACTATTATAATGATGATTTTGTAATATGCCGTGCGTCAATGGATGATGCCGGTCTTATATATGACATGATGATGGAAGTGTATTCCGGGCTTGAAGATAAGTCAGTCCTTGTATGCGGTGATATTGACTATGTGAGGCGTAATATTCAAGATACGGGATTTGCACTTATTGCATATCACAAAGAAAGTATGACAATGGAACCGGCAGGAATATTTGTTTTTGAATATCCCGGGGAATCAGAAGATAATCTTGGTAATGATATAGGACTTACTAAGGAAGAACTTTTAAAAGTAGTGCATATGGATACAGTTGTTGTACGGAGTAAGTTCAGGGGGCATCATCTGCAAAAGAGAATGCTTGAAGAAGGCGAACGGCAGATTGATAATAACAGATACAGGTATCTTATGGCAACGGCAGCTCCGTATAACAAACCAAGCCTTAATACATTTTTGGGAAGCGGATACAGAATAATGAAAGTTAAGAAAAAGTATGGCGGGGTGGCAAGAGCCATACTGTTAAAAGAAATCTGAATATATATCAGCAGGAACGGAGAAGATGATGGGAATAACATTAGAAGAATTAAAGAAGCTTGACAAGGATACCTACAGTATAATAGATATCAGGGATGAATCAGACATAGACAGCGGCGCAATGCCGGGGGCAATATGTGTACATGCGGAAGATATCATGGATAATGAGAATATAGATTTTTCAAAAAAGCTTGTCATATGCTGTATGCACGGAAGAATAAGTGAGGATGTGGCTGACGAGCTTAATGAAAAAGGGCTGGATGCCGTAAGTCTTGAAGGCGGATATATTGCATGGCTGCTTGATGACATAAAGCAGAAGCAGGCAATGGACTTTGCCAAGGATGTGGAACAGAGCATACGTAAGAAGTTCCGCAAATCAATCTGGTGTAAGTTTACCAAGGCGATTAATCAGTATGAGCTCGTTAAGGAAGGTGACAGAATTGCCGTATGTATATCAGGTGGCAAGGACTCAATGCTGATGGCCAAGCTGTTTCAGGAATTGAAGATTCATAACAAGTTTCCTTTTGAGGTTAAGTTCATAGTAATGGATCCGGGATACAGCCCTGAAAACCGTAAGGTAATAGAGGATAATGCGCGTAATCTCAATATTCCGATTACGATATTTGAATCAGATATATTTGAGTCAGTATATCATATAGAGAAGTCACCATGTTATCTGTGTGCAAGGATGCGAAGAGGACATCTTTACAGTTATGCAAAGGAACTTGGCTGCAACAAGATAGCACTCGGACATCATTATGATGATGTAATTGAGACGATTCTTATGGGAATGCTCTATGGAGCTCAGATACAGACTATGATGCCTAAGCTCCACAGTACGAATTTTGAGGGAATGGAACTGATACGTCCGTTATATCTTGTAAGGGAAGATGATATTAAAGCATGGAGAGACTACAATAACCTGCATTTTATACAGTGTGCATGTAAGTTTACGGACACATGCACAACATGTAATAATAATGAAAACCGTTCCAAGAGAGTTGAAGTCAAGGAACTCATAAGAAGCCTTAAGGAAGTTAACCCATTCGTGGAAGGCAATATATTCAAGAGCGTTGAGAATGTTAATATTGACACGGTGGTCGGATACAAGCAGAAGGGTGTAAGACATCATTTCCTTGATGACTATGATGCATAAGATGAGTAGTAATTATTAAAAGAACATAATAAAAGCCGGATATAATAATCAATATAAATTAGTATTGATTATTGCATCCGGCTTTTTATGGTTAAAGTTTGTCTTCCTCCATATATATTGCATTCATACCATGAATCTCATTGAACAAAGGTGCTGCTTTTTCACCTATGATATCGGCGTGATGCTGTGCATTGGAAACTACTTCCTGTACGTTGAAGGTCACCGGTACGTGTTCCTCCATAAGTATGCGTCCGTCAACAATAACAGTTGCAACTTCATTGCCACGCGCACTGTATATAAGATTAGGAACCATGTTACGCATAGGAGTTGTGTAGACCGGAGCCATACTTGGAGTGTTTAGGTCAACACATATTATATCCGCATGCTTACCGACTTCAATTGAACCGACAAGCTTGTCAATGCCTATTGCACGTGCACCTTCAATGGTTGCCATACGCAGACATTTCCATGCCGGCATGATTGTCGAGCTTTTATATTTTATTTTGTTAAAGACGGATGTAGCTTTCATCTCGGAGATTATATTGTGGCTGTTGTTACCCGGAGCCTGGTCTGAGCCAAGACCTACACACCCGCCGTCTTCAAGAAACTTTACGGCAGGAGGAACTGCACCACCGATTACTCCGAGAGAATTAGGACAGAATACCATGGATGCACCACTGTCAACAACTGTCTGAATCTCTTCGTCAGTAGCGTCTGTAAGATGTATTCCGATAAAATCTTTATCAAGATATCCAAGCTTTGACAACAGAGGAATAGCACGCATTCCATAACGCTGCATCATTTGTGCATGCTCACGTGCGCCCTGCGCAAGATGCATATGAATGGTTGTGTGACGTTCACGGGCAAGTTCCTTAACACGTTTGAGAAGGTCAAGGTCAAGAAAGTCAGCACCCTGCGGGCCAAACCGGATTTTGATACGCTCATTGTCACGATTGTTAAAATCATCAAAGAGAGTCAGCGCTTCGTTAAGTGTCTGTTCACCGTAATTTTTATCAAATGTATACAGCTCATCACCTTTATAAGGTTTAATAAGGGCACTGCGTACACGTACACTTACATTGCCACGTACACCGACCTTATCGATGTACTCAAGAGAACCCCGTATATCCGAACTGTCATCTCCGATTGTTGTTGTACCGTTCATGATTGCTTCTGTTATGGCAAGTTCGCTGCCGGCGGTCTTGGCTTCACTGCTTCTTGCAAGTTCAAAAGGAGCCATGCCTTCAAACATCCACCTGTTAATATCCTGCGCAACACCCCGGAGAACACCATGTCCGGTGTGCATATGTGCATCGACAAATCCCGGCAGGACCATTTTATCAGTTGCATCGATATATTTATCAGCGGTATATTCCTGTGCAATGTGGTCTGAATTGCCAATCGCAGTAATAATCCCACGGTCAATCACAATGGATTTGTCTTGCTGGTAACCGACACCCTCACCTTTCATTGTGTACAGGTGCTTTGTCTTAATTATAAGATCAACTTTTCTCATATCAATCTAATCTCCATTCCGCAGGCACATGAGTCTGCATTATTGTACATCATTTCAGGCCTTGATAAACTTACCTGCCGGATGGTCAATCGTAATCTTATCATCAGCCATTACTGTTGTTCCGCGTACAATTGTACGAACCGGCTTACCTGTGATTTCCATTCCGTCAAATGCAGTGACTTTGCTTATACTCTGGAATTTCATTCTGTCAACTTTGTAATGCCTGTCAAAGTCTACGATAGTAATATCAGCATCAGTGCCTACATTAAGGGATCCTTTCTGCGGATAGAGGTTAAAGAGCTTTGCCGGATTCTCAGAGAGAATTGCTGCAAGCTGCTGCTTTGTTATCTTGCCATCATTAACAGCCTGAATCATGAGTGGTGCGAGAGTTTCAAGTCCACACATTCCGGAAGGAATCCTGAACAGACTTCCGTTCTTTTCTTCTTCGGTATGAGGTGCATGATCCGAACATACAGAAGTCAGAGTGCCGTCTTTAATGCCTTCCCACAGAGCATCCTGATCCTTTTGCGTGCGGACAGGAGGGTAACATTTTATCATTGGACCGATGTGGTCGTAATCTTTATTGGTCATGCAAAGATAATGAGGGCATGTCTCACCGGATACCGGCAGTCCTTCAGCCTTAGCCTCTTTTATAAGATCAACGGTCTCGGATGCACTTGAATGCAGAATGTGAAGACGTGTACCGAGATCTTTTGAATACTGTATTGCAGTATTTACAACAAGAGCTTCGGCAGTGTTAGGACGGCATGCAAGAAGAGCTTCATATTCATTAGGATAATCGGCAGGATTTATCTTGCCGGTAAGTTCTTTGATGAGGTCAGCATTTTCAGCATGTATGGCAACCGGTCTGCCGGTCTTTGCAACAGCTTTGAAGATTGAATATACTTCACCGTCATCCATTGGCGGTATTACATTAGGGTCAGAAGGATCATAATTATATACCAGATTATAATTATCTTTGCGTATTGCATATCCCCAGAAGAATTTAAAGGCACCTACACCGCAGTCGGATAATTCCTGAAGATTGTCATTATTCATCTTGCCGATGCAAAGACCCCACATAGCAAAATCTACATTGGCTTTAGATTCAAGATTTGCTTTCTGTGCCTCAAAGCTTTCTTTGTTGATAACGGCAGGAACAGCGTTGGGCATCTCAAATACCATTGTTATTCCGCCGGCAGCGGCAGCAAGTGTGGAATGATAGAAGTCTTCCTTGTAAGTTGCTCCTCCGTCACGGGAATGCACATGGGTATCAATAAAACCCGGATAAATGTATCTGCCTGAAGCATCTATAACTTCGCCGGCATCATATGAAGCATCAGCTGTTACAGCGGCTATCTTACCATCCTTTATATAGATGTCAGCTTTAAACATCTCGGATGGCGTAACAATAGTTCCATTCTTAATAAGTGTATCGTACATATACATACCTCCATTCCTTATGCATAAAAAAAGACAAAGGCTCCTGAAAAGACGCCTTTGTCCTGCTTGAAAATATTATAGTATTCATAATGTTAAAATAAAAATATCAATATTGATATGACTATATATAAATATTGGTATTAATGATTTTTGGAAAAGTTATTAAAAAATTCAGTACAGAATTCAAGAAAAGTACGCTCATTATCACTTAGTTCGTGCATATCAGGCCACGATACATATAGGTCACGCCGAAGATCAAGCCCCTCTATGTCATGCATAATAATATCAGGATGTGCTTTGTAGTGCCATGTTGCAGTGGGAATGAAGGCAATTCCAAACATATTTTCAATGAATGAAAATACTGTCTCGTTGCTTACGCATTCCATGATTGATGATGGCTGGAATCCTCCGCGTTCACATGCATATGTAGTCATATCCTTTATACTGTAGCAGTTCTTTGACATCAGAAAAGTCTCTTTTCGCAGGTCATCTGCCTCTATAGTCCTAAGCTTGGCAAAACGGTGATGTACGGAATATGCAAGCATACACTGTTCTGTCATAAGATGAAGACAATTGTTTTTGTCGGGCTTCTGAAAATAGGAATCAAAATAAAAAGTGATAAATTCGGGAGCTACGTTATTATCTGCAAACTGCAGTGCAATATCAGGATGCAGCCGGTGGAATTCGGTGGCAAGAATAGGAATTACGACAGAAGCAGAGTTATAAGAGATAACAATGCTCTGACCGTCTTTGCCTGACTGTTTTATAATCTCAGCTTTTGCGGTGTTAAGACATTCCAGAATCTGATTGGTATATTTGAGAAGAATCTTACCGTTGGCATTGAGTATGATATTTTTACCCTTACGGTCAAACAATGGTGCATTAAGTTCTTCTTCCAGTTGTCTTATAACCTTGCTCAGAGCCGGCTGGGCGATGAGAAGCTCGTCAGCTGCCTTAGTAATATGCTGAAGTTCAGCAACTTTTTTAAAATAGATAAGATGTCGTAATTCCATTATATCTGCCCTCCGTACGTGAGCAGAATCATACGTATGGATTAAGCCGGATTCTGCCCATCACTGTCACTGTATAAAATTTCTCCGTTACATATTGTGTATTTTATCTTACCATAAAGCTTTTGTCCAATGAAGGGAGAATTAGATGACTTTGAGGCAAATTTTTCTTTTTCAACGGTAAAACATTCGCTTTCGTCAAAAATAACAAGGTCGGCACGTCCGCCCTCACATATATATCCTGCGTCAAGATGATAAAGTCTGGCAGGATTTACTGTCATTTTTTCAAGAAGCCCGAGCATGCTTAAGTGACCGCGGCGTACAAGGTTAGTTACACCGAGGGCAAGTGAGGTTTCAAGACCGATGACACCAAGCGGTGCCTTGTCAAATGTGGTATTTTTTTCTTCATCAGTATGTGGCGCATGGTCTGATGCGATAATCTCAATCGTGCCGTCCTTGAGCCCTTCGATAATCTCAAAGCGGTCCTTTTTGGTACGAAGCGGCGGATCCATCTTAGCCATTGTGCCGCATGTAAGAACAGCATCCTCAGTTAATGAAAAATGATGAGGTGTGACTTCTGCAAGCACGTGTGCTCCCATATCCTTGGCCATTCGTATAATTCTTACGGAATTACCTGAACTTATATGCTGTATAGTTACGGTAGCACCGGTGTACAGTGCGAGCATGCAGTCCCTTGCAACCAGGATATCTTCGGCAACATTGGGAGAGCCTTTAAGATTAAGCTGCTTTGAGATTGCTCCCTCATTAATGCCTGCGTTATATACAAAGTGAGGGTTTTTCTCATGCACGGTTATGGGCACATTGAGCCTGTCGGCTTCCTTCATTGCATCAATCATAAGCTGCTCATTCATGATTGCAGCAGCGTCATTGGAAAAGCCGATTGCACCAAGGTGTATAAGTTCTTCCATATTGGTAAGCTCTTCATTGCCAAGCCCTTTTGTGATTGCGGCTGTAGTATAGATATGAATTTTGCCGTGAGACGCTTTATCAAGTACATACTTCAGTGTCTCGGGATTATCAACTATAGGATTAGTATTGGCACGGCAGATGACGGTTGTAAATCCTCCGTGTATGGCTGCCTGCTCGCCGCTTTCCATATCTTCTTTATATGTAGCACCGGGATCGCGGAAATGCACATGAGTGTCAATAAGACCTGGGGCAACTATCTTGCCTTTGGCGTTTATTACTTTTTCATAACTGTCATCAACATGAAACTTGCCGATATTTTTGATAATACCTCCGTCAATTACAACATCACGGATTTCATCAAGGTTGGTTTTGGGGTCTATCAGACGCCCGTCTTTAATAAGTATCATTGCGCGTCCTCCTTCAGACATTCAAACAGTACACGGGCACCGTCACAGATGCTCTCAATTGTCGTAAATTCTTTCTTGTTGTGGCTTATGCCTTTTTCACAGGGGATAAAAAGCATTGCTGTATCACATATATTGGCAAATGACATTGCATCATGCCCGGCACCGCTTGGCATAACACGATGGGAGATGTGAAGCTGCTTGGCGGCTTTGCACAGGCGCTCCTGTAATTCCTTGGTCATTCCGATAGGTGGTATCTCATTAATTTTTTCTTTGTAAAATGTAAGACCGCGTCTTGCACATATTTTTTTTGCAGTGTTTTTCATCCTTGTCTCCATACGTTCAAGGCTTTCGCTGTCGATGCCACGCATATCTACACCAAGTGTCACATCACCGGGGATGACATTGAGGGCATTAGGGAGATTCTGGACAACACCTACGGTTGCGACAGAAGAGTAGAGACTTTCTTCACGGCCTATATTTTCAATCTCAAGAATTATCTCTGCGGCACCGCAGAGTGCATCAGAACGCATATCCATAGGAGTTGCTCCCGAATGTTCTGCCTGACCGAGAATATGAAGGTTAAAGCGCCTCGGACCTGCTATAGTGCTTACAATACCGACCTGATCGCCATACTCCTCAAGTACCTTTCCCTGTTCGATGTGAAGCTCAAAATATTGTTTGACGCCTCGGATAATCTGCGGCTGAAGACTGTAACCGCGTGAATCAAATATATCTTTAAGGCGTTCGCCTGCCTTGGAAACACAATCACCTACATCGTGTTTATAGATCTCTTTGGTAATAAGACCGCTGCCTATAGTACATCTGCCGAAGTTACTTGATTCCTCACACCTGAATGCTACAACCTTCAGTGGAAGATTAATGTTGTTCTCCTTAAGCCAGTGGAGAATCAGAAGACCTGTTATTATTCCGGATACTCCGTCGTAACGTCCACCGTCAATAACGGAATCAAGATGCGAGCCTATAAGTGTATATTCAGCCTCATCTGTATTGGAGACGAAAGTGTTGCCGACTTCGTCATGGTAACATTTGCATCCGAGTTCTTCACCTATCGAAGCAAATATCTCATGCATTTCGTCTTCCTCTTTGCTGTAGCCGAGTCGGGTAACGCCGCCTGTTCCGGTGCTTCCGACATTGTAAAAGCGGTCAAAAAGTTCTTCTGCAAATGCAATATCTTCTATTGTATGAATCATATTACAATCATTCCTTTCTTATTTATTGAGAAGTTCCCGATTATCAAGTACATATCGCGCAACTTCCTCATTAGTGGCAATCCACGCACCATTAGCTTTGGCGTATTGAATGAATTCCCTAAGGGCACGCAGGAATGCGGGACGGCCGATATACTGCGGATGCATTACAAGATT
>CAMBEF010000010.1 GCA_945865495.1 uncultured Bacteroides sp.
TGGAAAAGTCGGTGCAGTTATAATTACTTCTCCTACATATGAGGGGAATGTATCTGATATAAGAGCAATTGCAGACATTGTGCATAAGTATGGAGTGCCGCTTATTGTTGATGAGGCACATGGCGCACATTTTAAATATTCCGAAAAGTTTCCGCAATCGGCACTTGAGCTTGGAGCGGATGTTGTTGTACAAAGTGTGCATAAGACGCTTCCGTCACTTACACAGACTGCACTACTTCATGTAGGCCGGGAGGCATTAGACAAAAAGAGGCTGATTGCCGGTATAGACAGATGCCTTAACATGTTCCAGAGCACAAGTCCGTCATATATACTTATGGCATCAATTAACAGATGCATAGGACTGATGAACAGTGAGCGTGGGCGTGCAATCATGGATAATTACACTAAGGCGCTTGAGGAGCTGAGAAGCAGGATTGGGAAGCTTCGTGTGATAAAGCTTGCAGAGTCGGATGATATATCAAAGCTTGTGATATATACGGAAGGCGGCTGTTTGCAGGGAAAACAATTGTATGATATATTATTAAAAAGATACAGGATTCAGCTTGAGATGGCATCTCTTAAGTATGTTATCGCAATGACGGGACCGGGAGACACCAGGGAATATTATGACAGGTTTTTTGATGCACTGTGTGAGATTGATAGTGAGATTGATAAGGGGCTTGCAGAGCACAGCGTGGCTTCTGATATTTGCAGCAGCGGTACTATGAATATATCAAGACCGGTAATTAAGATGAATCCATACGATGCGGTTAACTGTGAAGAAAAAGAGGCGGTAGAGTATCATGATGCCTGTGGAAGAGTGAGTGCATCGACCGTATGCATATATCCGCCGGGGATACCGCTTGTATGTCCGGGAGAGGTTATCGGAAAGGATATGATTGACGCGGTAGACAGTGCATTCAGGGACGGGCTTGATGTCATGGGGCTAGAAGACGGACTGCGCGGTGCAGCACCGGATGAAAGGAAGATAGTGAAGATATTATGCCTGAGATAGCATTTATAATGGGAAAAAGTTCATCCGGCAAAGACAGCATTTTCCGCATGCTTGCAGACGATAAGGAGCTTGGGCTGTGTAAGGTCGTGCCGTATACGACAAGGCCGATGAGAAGCGGTGAGACGCAGGGCGTTGAATATAATTTTGTTGATGATGCACAGGCAGACAGGATGGCAGCAGAAGGCAGAATTATTGAGCTGAGAAGCTACAATACGGTGCATGGCGTATGGAGATATTTTACGGCTGATGACGGACAGATAGAGCTTGGCAACGGCAGGAGATATATTATAATCGGTACGCTTGAGGCATATAAGAAGTTTATCGGGTACTTTGGTGAAGAGCATATTATGCCGATATATATAGAAGTGGATGACCGAATAAGGCTTGAGAGAGCGCTTGAGAGGGAACGTCAGCAGAAGGCTCCTGATTATGAGGAGATGTGCAGAAGGTTTATTGCTGACTGCCACGATTTTTCAGGAGAGAATATTGCTGAGTGCAATATTCATAAGAGATATAGTAACAATGCAGCGATAGAGCAATGTCTGTCTGAGATAAGACGGGATATCAGTAATATGATGATTAATTGACGGGAGGTGTGATGCGGTGGATATAAGAGTTAACGAGACAACCAGAGCACAGAGTGTTGATAATACTTCTAAGGTAAGCAGCGGTGATGATTCATTTAAGTTTACGCTTATAAGCAACATTGAGGAAAAGGACCTCCAGCAGAAGCTTAGAACCATGATGGAGGATATCAATGAGCAGGGGGAGAAGATAGCCAAGCACATGGATATTAAGGATATGCGTAAGTACAGAGAGCTGGTTAAAGGCTTCCTTAATGAGGTAGTAAGCCGCTCACATGAATTTTCAAGAGAGAACTTCCTTGACAGACGCGGAAGACACAGGGTGTACGGAATAGTAAAGCTCGTTGATAAGAATCTTGATGACCTTGCGGGTGAGCTGGTTAAGGATGAAAAGGATCATATAGCAATCGTGAGCAAGATAGATGACATAAGAGGTCTGCTGCTCGATGTTACAACGTAGCCGGACGGGCAGGACAGGCACTTCGTGCCTGTGGAATGGAGTTGATATGAACAGTTTTTATGAGATAATCGGACATGACAGGATTAAGGAACATCTGCAGAATGCAATCAGGCTGGATAAAATCTCACATGCATATATAATTAACGGTGAGCAGGGCAGCGGCAAGAATATGATTGCCAATATATTTGCAAAGACTCTGCAATGTGAGAAGCACGGAACAAGTCCATGTAATGAGTGTCATTCATGTATTCAGGCAGATTCAGGCAATCAGCCTGATATTATAAGGGTTACGCATGAAAAGCCTGCGAGCATAGGCGTTGAGGATGTCAGGGGGCAGCTTGTAGGTGATATCCAGATAAGACCTTATTCGAGCAAATACAAGATTTATATTATAGATGATGCAGATAGGATGACGGTTCAGGCGCAGAATGCGATACTTAAGACTATAGAGGAGCCGCCGGAATACGGAATAATCATGCTGCTGACAGAAAATGCCGACGGTCTGCTTCAGACAATTCTTTCAAGGTGCGTTAAGCTTGACCTCGGACCGGTTGAAGATTCACTTATTCAGAAACATCTCATTGAGAAGTTCAGTATACCCGATTATGAGGCAAGATTTGCGGTTGCATTTGCACAGGGCTGCATCGGACGCGCAGAGTCAATAATCGTGTCAGATACATTTGTGCAGATGAAGGACAACGCAATGCATATCCTTAAGTATGTGCAGGATATGACGGTAAGTGAGCTTATTGATGCAGCAAAGAGCGCATCCGGATATAAGAATGATATCAATGATTATCTTGATTTGCTTGCAATGTGGTATCGTGATGTGTTACTGTTTAAAAGTACGAATGATGCCAACCTTCTTATATTCAAGGAGGAGCTTAAGACGATACGAAGCCAGGCATCAGTCTCTTCTTATGAAGGGTTACAGAATATACTGAATGCGATAGACAAGGCGAAGAGAAGACTTCGTGCCAATGTTAATTTTGACCTTACAATGGAGCTTATGTTCCTTACAATGAAGGAGAATTAATTGCGGCATGATAAGCCACGTGGATTGCCGCTTATCGCATTGGCAGTAATAACAGCAGTATAGAAAGGTTTATATATATCATGACAAATGTAGTAGGAGTCAGATTCAGGAATGCCGGCAAGATATATTTTTTCTCACCGGGAAAGCTGGAGATTAGTGTTGGCCAGCATGTAATAGTAGAGACGGCAAGAGGTGTCGAGTACGGAAGTGTAGTGCTCGGACCGCGTGATGTCGAGGATGATAAGGTTGTAGCTCCGCTTAAGACGGTAATCAGGATTGCAACACCTGAGGATGATGAGACGGAGGCTAAGAACCGCGATAAGGAGAAGGAAGCATTCAAGATATGTCTTGAGAAGATTGCCAAGCATAATCTTGAGATGAAGCTTATAGGAACGGAATATACATTTGATAATAACAAGGTTCTGTTTTACTTCACGGCTGACGGAAGAATTGATTTCAGGGAGCTTGTAAAGGATCTAGCGTCCGTATTCAAGACAAGAATTGAACTCCGCCAGATAGGTGTGAGGGATGAGACAAAGATTCTCGGAGGAATCGGTGTATGCGGACGTCCGCTGTGCTGCAGCTCATATATGTCTGATTTTATTCCGGTTTCAATTAAGATGGCAAAGGAACAGAATCTTTCACTTAATCCAAGTAAGATATCGGGAGTGTGCGGAAGACTTATGTGCTGCCTTAAGTATGAGGAGGATACATATGAGTATCTTAACAGCAGACTGCCGAATGTAGGCGACTTTGTTACAACACCGGAAGGACTTAAAGGCGAGGTTCACAGCGTTAACGTACTCAGACAGCTTGTCAAGGTAATCGTTACGGTTGACGGCGATGACAAGGATGTAAGGGAATATGCCGTAAAAGAGCTTAAGTTCAAACCTAAGCGCAGGAATGAGAAGCTTAATATCAATGATGATGAGCTTAAGGCGCTTGAGGATATGGAAAAAAAGAGAGAAAACCATATCAATTAATTCAGGATTATGAGGCCGAAGGTGTTCAGAGATGATACCTCCGGCTTTTGTACAATATGGGATGGAGTTTAATGGAACTTAAAGAGAATGAGAGAATTGATGACCTTCAATGCCGCGGGCGAATGCTGATACAGAATAAATCAATGTTCTGCTTTGGCATAGATGCGGTACTGCTCGCCAATTATGCAGTGGTGAATGAAGGCGATGTGTGCATGGATCTGTGTACCGGCAACGGCATAATTCCGGTGCTTATGGAAGCAAAGACCAAAGGAAAGCACTATACGGGGCTGGAGATACAGAGGGAGAGCGCGGAGCTCGCAAGAAGGAGTGTTGAGCTTAATAATACCGCTGACAGAATTGATATTGTAAATGATGACCTTAAGAATGCATTTGCACTCTATAAGCGCGGAAGCTTCGATGTTGTTACGGTTAATCCGCCATATATGAATGAGAATCACGGAATTGTCAATCCGTCCTCACCTAAGGCGATTGCAAGACATGAGATATGCTGTACGCTTGAGGATATTATCAGCACATCATCAGCACTTCTGAGGGATAAGGGCAGATTCTACATGGTTCACAGGCCTCAGAGGCTTGTACAGATATTTGAGCTGTGCCACAGCTACAGGCTTGAACCAAAACGAATGCGAATGGTATATCCCTCATATGGGAAGAATGCCAATATGGTACTTATTGAGGCTGTAAGGGGAGGCAATTCACAGCTTACTACCGAGCCGCCGCTTTTTGTGTATAATGAAGATGGCGGTTACACTGAGGATGTGCTCAGATACTACAGGGATGGAGGAGAAGATGAGCGATAATATTACGGGACAGGGATTGCTTTATCTGTGTGCAACGCCGATAGGCAATCTTGAGGATATTACCTTCAGGGTAATCAGGACGTTAAAGGAAGTGGACCTTATTGCTGCGGAGGATACGCGCAACAGTATAAAGCTGCTGAATCATTTTGAGATAAAGACACCGATGACAAGCTATCATGAGCATAATAAGGTTGAGAAGGCAAGGGTGCTTGTCGATAAAATGCGTGCAGGAACCAATATTGCACTTATAACTGACGCGGGAACACCGGGAATATCAGACCCCGGAGAGGAGCTTGTAAGGCAGTGCCATGAAGCCGGTATACAGGTTACATCGCTTCCGGGGGCAGCAGCCTGTATCACGGCGCTTACTATGTCGGGACAGCCGACACGAAGATTTGTATTTGAAGCATTTCTTCCGTTCGACAAGAAGGAGAGGGCGGATGTCCTTGAAGAGCTTAAAAATGAGACAAGAACGATAATCATACATGAGGCACCACATCACCTTGCAGGGCTTATAGACGAGCTTACAGGCGTGCTTGGCGGTGACAGGAGCGTAAGTATCTGCAAGGAGCTTACAAAGCGCTATGAGAAGGTCTGGAAAACTACTCTTGAAGAAGCTGCGCAATTCTACAAGAGCCAGCAGCCGAGAGGCGAGTATGTGCTTGTGATAGCCGGAAGGGACAGACAGGAGCTTAAGCTTGAAAAGCAGAAGTCCTGGGATGCAATGAGCATTCAGGAGCATGTGGCAATGTATGAAAATCAGGGTATCGACCGCAAGGAGGCTATGAGAATGGCAGCTAAGGACAGGGGAATATCCAAAAGGGACGTATATCAGCAGTTGTTATCATAAATGAAATGGAGGCAGAATATGTTTAAGATTGGGTGTCATTTGTCAACATCTAAGGGATATGCCAATATGGCAGAAGAGATACACAGGCTGGGAGGCAACACATTTCAGTTCTTTACACGTAATCCAAGAGGTGGGAGTGCCAAAGCAATTGACCCGGCAGATATAGCAAAATTTCACGAATTGTGTGGTGAATACGGGATTGATGTAATACTTGCACATGCCCCATATACGCTTAACGCATGCTCCAAGGATGAGTCTACGAGAGATTTTGCAAAAAGAACGATGGCGGATGACCTGGTAAGAATGGAGCAGACACCGGGCAATCTGTATAATTTTCATCCGGGAAGCCATGTGTCACAGGGGGTAGAGGCCGGAACGGAATATATTATACAAATGCTTAATGAGGTGCTCAGTGAGAACCAGTCAACAACAGTACTTCTGGAGACTATGGCGGGCAAGGGCAGTGAGATAGGAAGAACATTTGAGGAACTTAAGACGATACTTGACGGTGTAAAGCTTTCATCACATATGGGCGTGTGCCTTGACACATGTCATGTATATGACGCCGGATATGATATCGTGAATGACCTTGATGGTGTGCTGGCTGAGTTTGACAAAGTAATAGGGCTTGACAGACTTAAGGCGGTACACATTAATGATGATAAGAATCCGTTTGCAAGCCACAAGGACAGACATGAGAAGATTGGCGAGGGCTCAATAGGCACGGAGGCATTTGAAAGAATAATCAACCATCCTTCACTGAGAGAGCTTCCGTTCTATCTTGAGACACCGAATGAAGCGGACGGATACGCAAAGGAAATTGCACTGCTTAAGGGGCTTTACAGATAATTATGAAGATAACATATGTACATCACAGCTCATTTGCAATAGAATTCCCGGAATCAAAGAAGGTTCTTCTGTTTGATTATTTTAACGGGGAGCTGCCGCAATGGGATAAGGACTACAGAATCTATGTGTTTGCAAGTCACAAGCACTATGACCATTTCAGCAAGAAAATATTCAACTTTGCGCTGGAATATCCGGATATAAAATACATTCTTGCCAAAGAGACACGGATGAATGAAAAATACATGGACAGATGGAATATTCCTCTTGCAGCGCGTGACAAGATCAGTTATGTCGGCAAGAACCAGGAATATGATTTTGATGATATTCATGTGACAACGCTTACTTCAACAGATTCTGGCGTTGCATTCATCATACGGACGGAAGGCAAGACACTTTACCATGCAGGGGATCTTAACTGGTGGTGGTGGGACCAGTACACACCGCAGCAGGCGTTGCAGATGGAGAAGGATTTTAAGGCACAGATAGATAAATTTGACAAAAACTTACATATTGATGCAGCATTCCTGCCGTTGGATATCAGACTGAAGGAAGAGGGGTTTTTCCTTGGCTTTGATTACTATATGAAACGCTGGGATATTAAGATGGCTTTTCCTATGCACTGCTGGGGAAGATTTGATGCGATAGAGAAGCTTAAGGCTATGCCGGTATCCGCTGAATACAGGGATCGCGTGGTTATGATACATAATGACGGTGAGAGTTGGGAAGTTTGACAATATGTGGTGTTAGTGGTAATTTTATGGTAGATATAAGTGAATGGAGGGCGTGCTATGAGAAGATTTGACAGAATATTAGGTATGGCGTTTGTGACGCTGGCAGCAGCATTTTTCATATGTATTAGTCCTGTAAGTGCAAAGGCTGAAGAAGTGGGGATAAGTTCAGACACAGAAGGTATGGCGTATATAGACAGCGCCATAGCCAACATGGATAATGAAGTTGAATTGGCATTCAGTCCGGAGGATGTTAACGTATATGCACTTATAACTTATCTGAATCTTTCGGTGCATCCGATAACCGGAATTAATACATATCAGCAGATGCAGTATGCAGGGTATGGATGCTGGTATTCAGATGATTATCTTAATATACAGTTTGACTGGAAGCTGACAATGGAGCAGGAGCAGATTTTTGACGCTACTGTAGGCATGCTTGCACCGTACCTTGTCGGACCGACTGAGTACGACACAATTAAAAATGTCCACGACTGGATATGTCTTACAACAGATTATGACGATGCTACGGTGTATGGACTTGCAAGCAGACATTCGGGGTATAATGCACTGTTTGAGCATCTTGCCGTATGCGACGGTTACGCAACGCTCTTTCAAAAATTTATGGATAAATTAGGAATTCCGTGTTACTGTGCAACAGGCAATAATCATGCATGGAATATAGTCTGGTATAATGGGGCATGGTACAAGGTTGACTGCACATGGGATGACCAGGACTACGGAATCATTTACAAGTATTTTATGACAGGCATATAAGACTAGTTATTGAGGCATGGAACAGGTAACAGAATGAATCAGGATTATAATAAAGTTATAAACAGACATATAGATTTGGATGACCACGATATCGAAACACTCAGACAGAAGGTATCGCAGATAACGGTGCCTGAGACGGTTGCGGATGATATGCGTGAGATTATAGAAGGGCCGCTTAACCGGTGTGGTATTTATCACAGAATCTTTTACCGCGTCAAGAGTGAAGATTCTATAGTAACAAAGCTTACGAATGTAAGTAAGAATTACAATGCATATCATAAGATGCAGGACCTTATAGGATTGAGAATAGTACTGTATTATGTGGATGATATCAAGATATGCAAGGATCTCATAGAGAGAGAGTTCCCTGAGTGTGAGTGGGCTGTAAGCAGCCAGACAACCTCGGAATTCAAATCCATGAAGACTAATGGCGTAATGTCACTTCCGAAGTATATTGCTGACAGAATATCTCCGCAGACATGGGAACTTCCGATTGATAAGACATTTGAAGTGCAGATAAGAACAATGGCTTTCGAGGGATGGCATGAGATTGAGCATGACATGCGCTACAAATATACCAAGATGTGGGAGCATGACGAATCACGTCATTATGCGCGTAAGCTGAACAGTGTTCTTGCAACTCTTGAGCTGTGTGATGACTCAATAATATCAATGCTTGAAGAGATGGGTCATACATATTACAAGGAAAAAGACTGGAACTCTATGATAAGGTGCCATTATCATCTGAGAATTACTCCGGATGATCTGCATCCTCAGCTTCAGGAGATCCTTGACAGGGATACATCGATTGGCAAGTTCATATATAAGCTTGAGAGAGCGGATTTTATAATGACGCTTATGGATTGCTACAAGGATATTGAACTTAGCTCCAACAGCATAATAGCGATAATCAATGAACATTTTCTCCACAATAAAGAGATATCTGAGGCAGTTTCAAAGCTGGGGCTTCTCAAGGAAAAGTCTTACGAGCAGCCGAATCGTGAGAAGGCACTTCCTACGCTTACAAGATTCAACGTGTTCAGATCTCTTACGTATCTTAAGGAAAGTGATATTGATTCCGAGCTTATATTTATGGCAGCAAGCGAGATAATACATAAGTGGATTATTGAAAAGTATGAGAATATTTTCCCGGGTATTCCGCAGGCACCGGATACATTTGTCCTTGATACGGTGGGATATAAGGTAAGCGAAAGTATTGACTGGGATGAGCAGCTCATGTCGATAGAGGTTACACAGCCTGATTCCAAGGAAGCCTGCAAGATGTGGTCTACTAAAGCGAAGATATATCCGTCAGGCAACAGGCTTGCACTCCGGGTACAGAATGATTTTTATGAGATAAAGTCCAACCATGGGCTTATCAACAGTTCATCGTTCTCAAGACCTTCATTCTACGGGCGAATTGCCGGTAAGATTGGTCTGGTAGACGGAGAAGAACTTCGTGGACAGGTAATTAAGAAGACTGAAAAACATTTTGACAGTCTTATGAAGCTCATTAATAATAATCAGAGGCGGTTCCCTATTGTGCTTATATCAGCAGCCAATACGGAATGGCTCAAAGAATTCAAAGAAGAGCTTTTTTCAAAAAAGGTAGGTTACTATGCGCATGTATTCATGGCGGACGAACCGCTTGCAGAGCTTGTTTCACGCCAGTACTCGGAGAATTATGAGACTATGAAGGATTCGATAAGGGTATTCTGGCCTCATGGAACGACTAAGAATTCAAGATATCATGCATACCCGCTTGAATATATTGAACACTGTTCATTTGAGATGCACAGCCTTAAGGATAATGCAGATACGAGATACCGTAACATATCAGGGGCAGGAGCGTTCAGGTTCCAGCTTGTAGCAGCAATAAGAGAGGAAAATGTGTCGGAATAGAATGCAGGATAATTATAATATACTCAATTCAATACTTGTTAATCTCTTTAACGATATTATGGGGATTGAGGAGAAGGCACTTATTGTTGGCGAATTCTCCGATATTTCCGTTACGGATATGCATATTATAGAGGCGGTTGGAATCGGTGAGCCGAGGACGATGTCTCAGATATCAAAGCTCCTTGATGTTACAATGGGAACGCTTACGATTGGAATTAACGGTCTTGTGAAAAAGGGCTATGTAGAGCGCAGGCGTGGTGAGAAGGATAAGAGAGTGGTGTACGCCACACTTACTGATAAGGGGCACAGAGCGTATGCACATCATATGCATTTCCACAGGAATATGGTTGAAGCGGTGATGCAGGACTTAAGTGATGATGAGGCAGAGATTCTTGTAAGGACACTTAAGAAGCTGGATGGCTTCTTTGAAGAGATAAAAAGATGAAAAAGCAGCAGGATGCGATTGCAATTATCGGAGAGATAATCGTTTATAACCGTATTCTGCTGCTTTTTATTATTACTTAGAGTTATTATTTTATATTACTTTGCACCATTCTGTGTATCAGGGAAAATTACACTTCTATAGCGGCTGAGCGCAAACAGAAGAATCATTCCGAGAATTCCGCATGAAATTACTTCTCCTGCACCGACAGTAATCATAAGATACCATATGGTTCCGGGAGCTTCGTAAACGAGTCTTAATACCCATGGGACAATGATTGTGTTGGCAACAATCGGAGGAACAGGTGCGAGCCACTTGAAACGGCGGAGCAGGTATGTTCCGACAGCACCGATAAGTGTTGCGATTGTACCGAAGATGATGTCGTAGAGAGCACATCCTGTGAGTACATTGCTTAAGAAGCATCCGATTGCAAGACCCGGAATGGCAGCAGGTGTGAAGAACGGAAGGATTGTAAGTGCCTCCGAAAAACGGACCTGAATTGCTCCGTTAGCGAGTCCGAGCATGTTGGCAAACTGTGTCAGCACAACATAAAGAGCAGCTATAACGGCTGCCTGAGTGATGAAAAGTACCTTTTTGTTTCTCATATTTAGTTGTCTCCTTTAGTTTTGTTTTACGAGTGGAAGGTCTCGAACACTCGATTCATTTTACGCCGGGAATCGGCGGGAAGCCAAATCAGACCTTGGTTTTGCGGCTTCACATGAAAAACAGTGGTTAGTATATCATGGAAATGCGGGCGTGGCAAGAGGAAAGTGGGGGAAATTTTGATGAAATAGTTGATACAAAAATATGCATAGGTTATAATTAATATAAACGTAATATCAAGAACTTATTAAAGGTTATTTGTTGCGAGGTGACTTATATATGACAGTAAAATGTACTGAAAAAAATCAAAGTGTAAAAAATGTAATAGCCACTATGGCTGTTGAAGATATGTATCTTAGCAAAGAATTTGTATCAAAACTGATAGAGGTTGCAAGTGGCAAGAGGTCATCTGAGGAATTGCGGCAAGAGGTAATCAGAAAGTATGCAAGATAGCCAATATTGTTATCCTGCTTCAGAAGTGCTTATAAACAAATTGAATATTAAAGATGAAAAAGATTTGTTTTTTGATGATTTTGTAAAAGTGTTTGCTGATAATTACGGAGATTTAAATGCATTGCATCCATTTAGAGAAGGCAATGGAAGAGCACAAAGAGAATTTGCAAGAATTGTATGCCTGAAATGTGGTTATGAATTCAGTCTGGCGTGTACCACGCATAGAGAAATGCTTGAAGCAAGTAAACTGTCATTTGATAAGGCAGATAGAGCCCTGTTTATAAAGATTTTTTCAAAAGCAATAACACCGTTGGGGCATAATAGTGACAACAATCTGACAGCGCTTAACATACTTACGTCTGATGATCTTACCGTCAATACAAACAGCGGTTATGATTATTATGGGTATGGCGAATATGTTAATCTGGAAGGCTATAATGAAAAATACAGATTAAAGATAGTTAAAATGGAATCGGAATCTGGTGCGGACATCTGAACTAATAAAATTACTACAGGCAGGAATTTTAATTCCTGCCTGTAGTAATTCATTCGTGCTTATCCTTCAAATTCCTGTAATACCTCACACTCTCACCGGGTTCATACTCCATCTTATCGCCTATACTGTCATAGAACACATCGGCTTTCGTCAGCGTACCATCGGCAAGTGCAGCCTCGGTCTGCATAAACTGTCGCGTAAAGCTTGCTGCCCCTCCTTTGTTGAGGTGCTCCTTATCGGAATAATCGCTTATCTTCATCGAGCAATACTTACTTCTGGCAAGATTATAGTTGTGATATTCGATATTATTCTCGTCAGCAAAAACCTGAACTGCGTCTATATAGACCTGAACGTTATCTGTGCGGCGTATCATCTCAGATGCAACAGGCACGGTCATAAGAATCAGTCGTATGTTATTCTCCCTGCAAAGGTCAGCAATCCGCTTAAGATTATACTTTGAGAATTCAGTCAGCGGTTCGGAAGGGTCTATATCCCATATTGGCTCATAATTATCATCATTCTTCATAACACCGTCTTTAATAACGTATCCCAGACCGGCATACTCTTCATCATCAAGATTAACATATCGGTAATTTCCCGGTTTATATCCGTCTGTCAGCTTTGCCTTGATAATTGGAATAAAATTAAGTTTTTTTCTTATAAGAAACGGAAAGGCATTTTTCATAAGAGCTTCACCACCGCCGCTTTCATATACAAAGCGGTATTTGTCAAGGGATGGCTTCATATATACTGAAATAATGGAATTAGCACCGTAATTGACAGACTTGAACTGAGACATAATTACATTGTTACAGTCTATATATACAGTGCTGACATTGTGATGTTTAATAATGTCCTTAAGCATATAATAAGAGCCGTCAGGTGCCTGAAGCTTGGTCGCGGCATTGTATGTGTGCGCTCCTGAGACTTCGTCTGCAATATTGGGATTAAAGCCATGCACAACATATGAAGATCCAAGCACAACGGTATCAATATTGCCATTATAATTGTACATCTCTGACATTGTAAGGCGTGAGAGGGAGTGAATATCATCCCAGAATATAAAGTTGATTGTGTACATTAATATAATGAATGTGAGGCAGAATGCCGCCGCACGCAGAAATTTTCGTATAAGCATTAAATATTATCCTGTTCTTTTTGTTATCGGGTTAAAAATTTTATCAATATGATGATTTTGTAAAAATTTTTCTTAATAAATGTATCTTATCATACAGTTATATATTAAAATTGCACAAAAAAACGAAGAGCATTTTGTCTATTTAGGCAAATTAAACAAAACAGCTTGAAAATACTGTGAATTAGGGCTATTATGGGAATAAGTAGTCGATTGACTACAACTTTTTTAAAATTTAGAGGAGGTTTTTATGAAAGGAAGAAGAAAGAAGGGCATTGCCGCAGTATTTATGGCAGCGCTCATGCTGATCGGATTAGTCCCATCAGACTTCACTCTTGTTGCTGCTAAGGCTGGTGACGGCGTACAGGTTACCAAGCATATTGATGCAGTACAGAGCGATGATGGACTCAAAGCCGGAACAAAGTACGGCGATGAGAAAGAAGTTTCCATAGAGGTTCTCTGTGATATGCCACAGAAGAGTCCAGCAGGAGACGAGGTGGAAGGAACAACCTATACAAAGGCTGTACAGGGCGGATCTAATGCATCACCTAAGGGTGGTCAGATTCCTACATCAGGTGCGGCAGTTAAGGTTACAGCAGCAATTAATGCCAAGGTATCATTTGTACTTAAGAAAGCAGCAAAGACATGGCATTTTGTACAGGATAAGAACGGAACAGCTAACGAGATTAAAACAGATTCATCAGTGCCTACAGGCACAACATCATTTGATGTTGAGCAGGGTGGAACATATTATTTCTATCTTGATGGCTCTAAGGCATACATATATGACATCTATTACTCATATGAGAAGGAGAGCGACTACAAGAAAGTATCCATAGATGCAATCCAGAGCGATGACGGTCTTAAAGCAGGAATGGTATATGGCGATGATACAGTAGCTAATCTTGAGGTTCTCTGTGATATGGTACAGAAGAATCCGGCAGGAGATGAAGTAGAAGGAACAACCTATACAAAGGCTGTACAGGGCGGCTCTAACGCATCACCTAAGGGTGGTCAGATTCCTACATCAGGTGCTGCCTTCAAGCTTACAGCTAAGGAAGATTCAAGAGTATCATTCGTATGTAAGAAAGCGGCAAAGACATGGCATTTTGTGCAGGATAAGAGTGGAACGGCTAACGAGATTAAAACAGGTTCATCAGTGCCATCAGGAACAATGACATTCGAGATGGAGAAGGGTGGAACATACTACTTCTATCTGGACGGTTCTAAGGCATATGTATATGCAATTACTCTTGAAAAGGGTACACCTGCTCTTGACTGGTCAACAGTTAAGGCTCCTGAGCTTGCAACTCCAACAGTAGACGGAGATACAGTTAAGGTTCCATATACAGCAGTAATCGGTTCTAACGGCGGCGAGAAGCTTACAGTCGAGATGAAGGACGCAAGCGGCAAGGTCGTAGATACAAAGGTAACAAAGGTTGAGGGTACATCTGGAGCAGTTGAGTTCAAGCCTTCAGCAACAGGAGCTTACTCATTCTCAGCTACATTATCAAGAGATGGCAAGGATGATAAGACAAGTAATTCAGTTAATGTTAACTTTACACTTCCACTTGCAAAGCCTGTAATTGAGACAGCTGCAAGTGCAGGCAACGGTTCAATCAAGGTTGAGTGGAAAGCAGTACCGGAAGCTGAAAGCTATGAGGTATATTGCAATGGAGCACTTGTTGGAACAACAACAGGAGTAGATTATACAGTATCAGGGCTTACAGTTGGCACAGAGTATTCATTCACAGTTGTAGCTGTTAAGGGCGCAACAAAGAGTGATGCTTCAGCAGCAGTTAAGGCAACAGCTACAGATAAGGCAGAGACAGCATGGCAGTTCTCAGCTTATGGTTCAAGTACAGGTTCTAAGAACAAGTACAGTGGAGATGCTAAGGATGGTTCAGTAACAGTATCTGCTATGGGCAATGCAGGTAAGATTGTTCCTAACTCAACAGATGGTGTATCATTCTATTATACAAAGATACCTACAACATCTAACTTCACACTCAGAGCTAAGGTTCATGTTAATCAGTGGACACTCAGTAACGGTCAGGAAGGTTATGGCTTAATGGTAGCTGACCGTGTAGGTGATAACGGAGATGCTACTGCATTCTGGAATAACCAGTATCAGGCTATAGCATCAAAGATTGAGTACTATATTGACGAAGAGACTGGCGAGCTTAGTGACGCCGGCAAGAAGATTTCTATGAAGCTTGGTCTTGGTGTAATTGCTAAGACAGGCGTTAACAAGGGTAACCTTGATAAGTTTGTGGCAAGTGATACAGCTACAATCAACAGCGATTTCAAGACAGAGACAGTAACTCTTGAAACATCAGCAATGAATCTTGATGCAGGAACATACAATGTTATTGGTAACAGTAACAACACAGCAGTTTCTGACGGACTTACAGCACTTACAGATTACTATCTTACAATTCAGAGAAATAACACAGGTTACTTCGTAACATATTCTGATGCAGACGGTAAGGAAATTAAGACACAGAAGTATTATGATAGGGATGCACTCAGCCAGCTTGATGAGGATTATGTATATGCAGGCTTCTTTGCATCAAGAAATGCTGAGGCAACATTCTCAGACATTTCACTTGAACTTACAGATCCTGCTACAGATGCACCTGCAGAGTCAAAGCCTCTTAAGCTTGTAACACCAAGTTACACAGTAACATCTGCAACAACAACAGGTGTTGAGGATTACGAGCTTCAGTTTGTATCAACTGCAGATGGTACAATTTCGATCGAAGGATATGGAATTGATGATATCCCTGTTAAGGCTAACGAGACATACAAGAAGACAATTAAGCTTCACGAGGGTGCAAACTATTTTGTAATTACATTTACACCTGATCCTAACTTTAAGCCACTTAAGGGTGATGCATTAACATCATATGAGCCATATACATTTGAACATGTGGTTACATATAAGAAGCTTGGTGAGGCTGGAGAGTCTATCTGGGCTGCACCTGATGGAAGCTCACAGGCAAGTGGTTATGAGACAGATCCTGTAGATATCTACACAGCTGTTAAGTATGCACAGCCTGGACAGCAGATTATTCTTAAGGGTGGTAAGTACAGCCTTTCATCAACAATCAAGACTGAGAGAGGCCACAGCGGTACAGCAGACAGCAATATTGTAATGATGGCTGACCCTAATGCAACAGAGCGTCCGGTTCTTGACTTCAACTGGACATGTGCAGGCATGGTTCTTGCCGGTGACTACTGGTACTTCAAGGGCTTCGATGTAACACATTCAGGTGATGCACTCAAGGGTATTCAGGTATCAGGAAGCCATAACGTACTTGATCAGATTAATACTTACCATAATGGTAACACAGGTATCCAGATAAGCAGATACCTTTCATCAGATACATGGGATAACTGGCCATCATATAACCTTATTCTTAACTGTACATCATATGGCAATGCAGATAAGGGTTATGAGGATGCAGATGGCTTCGCTGCTAAGCTTACTGTAGCAGACGGTAATGTGTTCGATGGATGTATCTCATATAATAATGCCGATGATGGATGGGATCTTTTTGCTAAGGTAGAGACAGGTTCAATCGGCTCAGTAACGCTTCAGAATTGCGTAGCTTATGGAAATGGTTACCTTGAGGATGGAACTAATGCCGGTAACGGTAACGGATTCAAGATGGGTGGTGACAGCCTCTCAGGTTATCACAGACTTATTAACTCAGTAGCTTACAACAATAAGGCTAAGGGTATTGATTCAAACAGCTGTCCTGATATTCAGATAACAAGCAGTACAACATTTAACAACGAAAGCTACAATGTAGCATTCTACACAAACACAGCAGCTAACACAGACTTTGGTGCTAACGGAATTCTTTCATACAGAAAGGATACTAACGTAGCAGAGCAGTTTAAGACAAAGGGTACACAGGATGAGAGCAAGATCTATGGTGACAGCAACTATTATTGGGATACTGCTTCTCAGAAGTCTTCTAACAAGTCTGGTGCAACTGTAACAGATGACTGGTTTGTAACAACAGATACATCAATTGTTCCTACAAGAAATGCAGACGGAACAATCAACATGAACGGACTTCTTGTTCTTACTGATAAGGCACCTGCAGGTGTTGGTGCAAGACTTAATGGTACAGCATCATCAGTAATTACACCTATGCCATCAGTTGAGTATGATGCATTCAATTCAAGATCAGATGAAGATACAACAACAGAGGAGACAGTCATCACAAATCCTGATGTTAAGGGTACAGTTAATGTAATCGGTCAGAATATCGTAGTTTCTGCTTCAGCAGGAACAGTTATCAAGAACGCAGCAGGTGCAACTGTAACAGCAGGTGATGTATATGTTAAGGCAGTTCCTAAGGCAGCAGATGATTCAACAGCAGCATCAATCCTTGAGGCAGCTAAGAATCAGGGACTTAAGATTGCTGATAATGCAGGCGTAGCTTACTATGAAGTTGAGCTTGTTGATGCAGCAGGTAACCCACTTACATTCGAGGGAACTCTTACAATAGCATTTGCTTATCCTGACGGAACTAATGCGGATGGATATACATTCTCAGTGCTTCACCTTCTTAAGAATGGAACACTTGATGTAATGGATCCGGCACTTAATCAGGCAGGACTTAGCGTTAACGTAACAGAGCTCAGCCCATTTGCAGTAGTATATCTGCAGAAGGCAGCTAACGGCGAGGCTGGTCAGACAATTGAATCAGCTAAGACTGGTGACAGCACACCAATCATGCCAATAGTAGTTATTCTTCTTGCAAGTGCAGCAGTTATCTGTGCAGGTATTGTTGTAACAAAGAAGAAGAGAGCTTAATTATAAGTTCATAACAACCTCTTAAATATAAAAGCTCCGGCGGTCAGAGATGGCTGCCGGAGCTTTTTGTGATGAAAGCCCCGTTTTTTGCGCTAAAAGCCCCGTTTCGTTGACAAAGCCGTAGCAGTTTGCTATTATGTAGATAATAATGTACAAATATGGGTATCTCTGCCCTTTTGCAGAAGTACACAGGATAATGGAGGTTCAGAATGAAAGGAATAATATTGGCTGGAGGCAGCGGTACAAGACTGTATCCGCTTACGATGGTAACAAGCAAGCAGCTTCTTCCGGTGTATGATAAACCAATGATATATTATCCGATGTCAGTTCTTATGATGGCGGGAATCAGGGATATTCTTATTATATCTACACCTAACGATCTGCCTAATTTTGAAAGGCTTTTTGGGGACGGAAGCAGCCTCGGAATTAATCTGAGTTATAAGGTACAGCCGTCACCTGACGGACTTGCACAGGCATTCATACTCGGCGAAGAGTTTATTGATGGGGATTCATGTGCAATGGTTCTCGGAGATAACATTTTTTACGGAGACGGACTTGGAAAGCACCTTAAGGAAGCCGCAGCAAGACAGGATGGGGCAACTGTATTCGGATATTATGTTAATGATCCGGAGAGATTCGGAATTGTAGAGTTTGACGAGAATGGCAAGGCAATATCTATCGAGGAGAAGCCGGAGCATCCAAAGTCCAATTACTGTGTGACCGGTCTGTATTTTTATGATAAGAATGTATGTGAATACGCCAAGTCAATTAAGCCGTCAGCAAGAGGTGAGCTTGAGATAACAGACCTTAACAGAATCTATCTTGAAAAAGGCAATCTCAATGTCGTAACACTCGGACGCGGATATGCATGGCTTGATACAGGAACAATGGATGCACTTTCAGAGGCTACAGAATTCATTAAGGTTGTTGAAAATCGCCAGGGAATACAGATTTCAGCAATTGAAGAGATTGCATACCGTAATAAGTGGATAACAAAAGAGCAGCTCCTTGAGCATGCTGCAAGATATGGCAAGTCGCCATACGGAGCGCATCTTAAGCAGGTAGCGGATGGCAAGATTCTGTACTAAGGCATATAACGATAAAAGCGTTTTAGGAATGAATAATATATTTTTGAGAGGATACATAGATTATGAAGATTATTGTAACTGGTGGAGCCGGATTTATTGGTGGTAATTTTGTTCATTATATGTTAAAGGAGCATCCTGAATATCAGATTATATGTCTTGATAAGCTGACATATGCAGGTAATATGGAGACACTTGAGCCTGTTATGGATAACCCTAATTTTACATTTGTGAAAGCTGATATTGCGGACAGAGATGCAGTATATGCACTTTTTGAGAAGGAGAAGCCTGACGTAGTCGTTAACTTTGCAGCAGAAAGTCATGTTGACCGTTCAATCACTGACCCGGGAATATTCCTTCAGACTAATATTATAGGAACAGGCGTGCTTCTTGATGCATGCCGTATATATGGAATTAAGAGATACCATCAGGTATCAACGGATGAGGTATATGGAGATCTTCCACTTGACAGACCGGATCTGTTCTTCACAGAAGAGACTCCGCTTCATACATCAAGTCCTTATTCAGCATCTAAGGCAAGTGCGGATCTGCTTGTAATGGCATATCACAGAACGTATGGACTGCCTACTACGATTTCAAGATGCTCTAACAACTACGGACCGTATCATTTTCCGGAGAAGCTTATTCCTCTTATGATTGCTAACGCACTTAAAGATAAGCCGCTTCCGGTATATGGCAAGGGTGAGAATGTAAGAGACTGGCTGTATGTTGAGGATCACTGCCGTGCAATAGATATGATTATTCACAAGGGACGTGTAGGAGAAATATACAATATTGGCGGACATAATGAGAGAACCAATCTTCAGGTCGTTAAGACTGTACTTAAGGAACTTGGCAAGAGCGAAGACCTTATAACATATGTAACAGACAGACCGGGACATGACAGACGTTATGCAATTGACCCTGCAAAGATTCATGCAGAGCTTGGCTGGGAACCGCTTACATTGTTTGATGAAGGCATCAAGAAGACAGTTAAGTGGTATCTTGAGAACCGCGAGTGGTGGGAGCATATCATCAGCGGTGATTATCAGCAGTATTATGAGAAGATGTATAAGAACAGATAAGGAGCTGCTATGAAGGTATTGGTAACAGGTGCTAACGGACAGTTGGGACATGATATTGTAATAGAGCTTGAGAAAAGAGGTCATACAGCTATTCCGACGGACAGGAATGAGATGGACATTACAGATGCAGAGGCGGTTGATCGTGTTATCACGGATGCCGCGCCTGATGCAGTGATTCATTGCGCAGCATATACGGCAGTTGATAAGGCCGAAGAAGATGTTGAAGTGTGCAGAAATATTAACGCACAGGGAACACGCAATATTGCAGCAAGCTGCAACAGACTTGGCTGTAAGCTGATGTATATAAGCACGGATTATGTATTTGACGGCGAAGGTACAAGACCTTGGGAGCCGGACGATGCAGTTACAACCCCGCTTAACGTATATGGTGAGACTAAGTATGAAGGAGAGCAGGCTGTAAGGGAGCTTGTTGAAAAGTTCTTTATTGTAAGAATTGCATGGGTATTCGGAGTCAACGGCAATAATTTTGTCAAGACAATGTTAAGGCTTGGAAAGCAGAATGGGGCGGTTAAGGTTGTTGATGACCAGATAGGTTCACCAACCTATACACCGGATCTTTCGGTACTTCTGTGCGACATGATTGAGAGTGACAGATACGGAACATACCATGCAACCAACGAAGGGCTTTGCAGCTGGTATGAATTTGCATGTGAGATATTCAGGGCAGCAGGCATGAATGATGTTAAGGTTACGCCTGTAAGTTCAGGTGAATTCCCGGTTAAGGCAAAGAGACCTCATAACAGCAGACTGAACAAGGATAAGCTTACAGCTAACGGATTCAACAGATTGCCTGCATGGCAGGATGCGGTTGCAAGATATGTAAAGATTCTTGAGTCACAGGAATAGAACAATATATATAATTAGCATATTGACTCATAAAAGGAGATATAATGGGTAAAATTAAAGTTACAACATGCGGAATAGAAGGTCTTAAGGTTATTGAGCCGGCAGTGTTCGGTGATAACCGCGGATATTTTATGGAGACATATAATTACAATGATTTTGCAGAGGCAGGAATTGACTGTAAGTTCGTTCAGGATAACCAGTCAGCATCTAAGAAGGGCGTATTGCGCGGACTGCATTTTCAGATTAATTATCCGCAGGACAAGCTTGTAAGAGTTGTAAATGGCGAGGTATTTGATGTAGCGGTAGATATCAGAAAGGGTTCTCCGACATATGGACAGTGGTTTGGTGTTGTTCTGTCAGCAGAGAATAAGAAGCAGTTCTTTATTCCAAAAGATTTTGCGCACGGATTTCTTGTATTATCGGATTATGCAGAGTTCTGCTATAAGGTAACGGATTTTTACCATCCTAATGATGAAGGTGGAATTATATGGGATGATAAGGATATAGGAGTTGAGTGGCCTATTCCTGAAGGAATGGAACTGATATTCTCAGAGAAGGATACTAAGTGGCCGGGTATCAAATCACTTAACAGATAATTGTACAGGATTGGAGTCAGCAGTGAAGATAGCAATAGATGCAAGGTCGATGGGCAGCAGGCCCAGCGGCGTGGGGATGTATCTTTTTGATTTTTTAAAGCAACTGATACAGTATGATGAATTTGAATTTGTCCTCTTATCGGATGTGGCAACAAGTGAATATATAAAGTATTTCCAGGAAAGAGGCGTAGAGGTGAGAACCTCTGACAAGCATGTATACAAGAGCGCAGGGGTGTATGCATATTTTGAGTTCGTGAAGAAGCAGCTTCAGGATATTAAGCCGGATGTTTTCTGGGAAGTTAATTCGCTTATTCCGGTGAATCTTAAATGCTCGTTCAGGACAATGATAACAATACATGACATGTTCCCGATAACACATGTAAAGTATTTTGGAAGGGTGTACAGCCTTTACTTTAAGCACAGCCTTTCAAAGACACTTAAGAATACAGACATGATTCTCTATAATTCGCAGCAGACGAAGCTTACAACAGAGGCTATATTTCCTGAAGCGAAGAAGATTAAGAATGAGACGGCGTATATTATCACGAATCCGCTTACGAAGGAATATGAGAATACGGATGACGGATATTTTCTGTATATAGGCAATATGGAGAAGCGCAAGGGCGTGGATATACTGCTTAACGGATACAGGGAATACCGTTACCGCAAGGGAACAAAGAAGCTTGTTGTTGCGGGAAAGATGCTTGAGGATGATATTGAGCAGCTCCTGCATGAGGTTCAGGCTGAATGCGGTGATGTTGAGTATCTTGATTATGTTACGGATGATAAGAAGCACGAACTGTATGCACACTGTTCATGCTTTTTATTCCCATCAAGGGCTGAGGGCTTCGGTATGCCTATACTTGAAGCCATGAAGCATGGTAAGCCGGTTATTACCGGAGATCTCGATATCTATAAGGAGATTGCCGGGGACTGCCTTAATACATTTGAGATGCAGGGATTTAATAAGGTTAATTTCCAAATAGACAGCTTCGTTAAGAAAATGTTTGATTATAATACACAGATAGATGAAAAGGCATATCAGGATGCTATTAACAAATATTCTCCGGAACATCTTGGAGGCATTGTAAGAAAGTTTATTGAGGACAACTAATGGGACTATCCAAATTAGCGCTGGACACAGCAGAAAAGTTAAGACCGGTTCTTCTGAAAATTGTTCCGCAGAGCGTACTCAGCTCTGTCAAAGAATCAATAGTAAGACGTAATACGGACAAGTTAAAGAATGCCAATATAATACCGTATGACAGAACATACAAAGAAGGGATTAATCTTATCGGTAACATCCGCGCAGAGACCGGGTTGGGACAGAGTACAAGACTTATTGCTGATATACTTGAGGCAAGCGGAGAGGAATATGTACTGCATGATTTCTTCGTGCCGCCGGGACCAAGCATGAATGACCATACGCATGATGATAAGATAACGGATGAATTACCGTATGATATCAACATTTTTCATATTAATGCAAGTGAATTTACTCTTGCTTTCATGAATATGGGGCAGGATGTGTGGAATCACAGGTATAATATAGCTTACTGGCTGTGGGAGCTTGAGGAATTCCCTGAGGAATGGCTCGGCTGCATAGATCTTGTTGATGAGATATGGACACCGGCCGATTTTATTACCAATACACTCAAAAAATACACGGACAAGCCTGTAATGACTCTTCCGTACTGCGTTGAGGCGCCTGTTTCAGAAGAATTTGACAGGAAGTATTTTGGTCTGCCGGATGACAAGTTCCTGTTTCTTATGATGTTTGCAAGCGGAAGCATAATGGAGCGCAAGAATCCTGACAGTGTATTTGAGGCATATAAGCAGGCATTTGGAACTGATAACGATAACGTCGGAATTGTTGTTAAGATTAACGAATATTCGGATGAGGATATCACTTATGTGCGGAAGGCTCTTTCGGGCTATAAGAATGTATATATTCTTTCGGATACGCTGACGAAGGTTCAGGTTAACAGCCTCATCAAAGCAGTCGATGTGTTTGTGTCGCTCCACAGGGCGGAGGGTTTCGGACTTGTGCTGGCTGAAGCGATGCTTAACGGAACTCCTACAATTGCAACCAACTGGTCTGCCAACACTGAATTTGTATGCCCTGAAGCGGCATGCTTGGTAGATTATAAGATGATTGAGATAGATAAAGACATTCCTCCGTATAAGAAGGGATATCACTGGGCTGATGCCGATATTGACCAGGCGGCACAATTCATGGAACGTCTCTATAAGGATAAGGATTTTTATGACAGTATTGCTGTTAACGGCGGCAGGTATGTCAGGGAAGCACTTAATATGGAGCGTTCTACAAAGATAGTGAAGGAGAGGGTGGAAAACATCCGCAGGAAGTTATGTTAAAAGAATTTAAAGAAATCTATGCGTACAGGCAGATGATATTCAGTCTGGTAAAAAAGGATCTGAGAGGACGCTATAAGGGTTCTGTGCTTGGATTTATGTGGACGTTTGTCAATCCGCTGCTTCAGCTGTGTGTATACACACTTGTATTCTCGATAATCATGAGACAGGATATAGAAAGATACTACCTGTTCCTGTTTGTTGCACTTATACCGTGGATGTTTTTCTCTGCGGCACTTACAAGTGGTTCAATAAGTATTCTGAATCAGAAGGATATGGTTAAAAAGATATACTTTCCAAGAGAAGTAATGCCGATAGCCGATACGACAAGTAACTTTGTAAATATGCTGTTCTGCTTTATAGTCATATTTGCGGTACTCCTTTTTTCAGGATGGGGAATAAGCCTCTATGCATGTCTTGCACTGCCTGTAATAATGGTAGTTGAATATATAATATGTCTTGGAATAGCACTGCTTACGTCAGCGCTTACGGTTTATTTCAGGGATTTACAGTACATACTCGGAATCGTTGCTATGGCATGGCAGTATGTTACTCCTGTAATGTACTCATCAGAGCGTGTGCCTGAGGAGCTTCTTCCACTTTGGAATCTTAATCCTATGACTCCGGTAATTGAAGCATACCGTTCGGTGCTTTACTATAAGACATTTCCTGAACTTAACACACTTCTTTCAGCATTTATTCTTGGAGTTATAGTGCTGGTTCTTGGTATCTTTGTATTTAACAGGCTCGAAAAGGGCTTTGCGGAGGAATTTTAAGCAATGATGGATAGTAATAATGCAATTGAAGTAAGGAATGTGTCAAAGCACTTTAAGGTTTATTATGACAAGGGAAGCCAGCTCAAGGAGCGTGTGCTTTTCCGCAAGCGTAATGCCTATGAGGACAGAGTTGTTCTTGATAATATCTCATTTTCAATTAAGAAGGGTGAGGCAGTCGGTCTTGTAGGTAAGAATGGCTGTGGTAAGAGTACAACGCTTAAGCTTCTCACGAAGATAATTTACCCTAATTCGGGAACAATAGAAATGGCAGGAAGAGTGTCAAGCCTTATCGAGCTTGGTGCGGGCTTTCATCCTGACATGAGCGGCAGGGAGAATATCTATACGAATGCTGCGATATTCGGACTTACCAAGAAAGAGATAGATGCAAGACTTGATGATATTATTGCATTTTCAGAGCTGGAGCAGTTTATAGACAATCCGGTGCGTACATATTCATCAGGTATGTATATGAGACTTGCATTCTCGGTAGCAATCAATGTTAACGCAGATATCCTGCTTATTGATGAGATTCTTGCAGTCGGTGATGCTAATTTTCAGGCAAAATGTTTCAACAAGTTAAGAGAGATTAAGTCAGAGGGAACAACAATTGTCATTGTGTCCCACTCTCTCGGACAGATAGAACAGATATGCGACCGCTCAATCTGGATTAAAAATGGTAAGATTCAGATGGAGGGTGCTCCTAAGGATGTGCATCTTGAGTATCTCGATTACATGAATACAGAACGTATGGAGATGGCCGAGAAGGAACGTGCCCGTCAGGAAGCTGAAGAACAGGCTAATCCTGAGAAGGCGGACGAGAAGGAAGCAGCTAAGAAGAAAAAACGTTACGGTTCAATGGACTGTATGTTCACAGAGATTAATATTCTTGATGCCAACGGTAATCTGCAGAAAACATTCAGGACGGGTGAGGAGATGATTCTTGACCTGCATTATGAATGTAAGAAGAAGGTTACGGATGCCGTATTCGGATTCGGTATATTCAGAAGCGACGGACTGTGGTGTTATGGCACTAATACAAGGATAGACCACAAGGATAATTTCGACATAGAGCGTGATGGAAGTTACAGAGTTGACCTTAAGGAACTTATGCTTATTCCTGCTGAGTACTGGGTTGATGTAACGATAGAATACGGCGAGGGCAATCCTGTCGATTATTACAAAGAAGCCCTTAGATTTGAAGTAGTTTCCAAGGTGTCTGACGTAGGTGTTCTCAGAATACCGCATGAATGGACGCTGAATATATAGGAGGATGCAGGTAATGGAGAACATTAATATCGAGGATATCATGGCTGAAATCCGTGAGGATATACGCAACAAAGGCTATAAGGACGATGAGATCCAGTTCAGTGACATAATACTTTCATCTGTAGCAACACCTTACAATATGCAGGCATACAAGGAAGAGCTTGAGAAGATGGCAGGCGACAGAATGGTGCTTTCATATAGGGATGTTGCATCAGACCGTCCGGGAATCGGACCTGTAGTAACATTCTTTAAGAAAATCTTCAGAAGAATGGTAGCATTCTATGTTGAGCCTATTGTTGATGACCAGAATAAGTTCAACGAGGAGGCAACTAATCTTTTTGCGCAGGCACTTAACAAGTTCGCAGAGGATGATGAGAGAATATCTGAGCTTGAGAGAGAGCTTTATGACTGCAAGAAGCGCTGCATGGCATTGGAAGAAATGTTAAAGGAGAAAAAATAGTCAGTGGTCGTATATCAGCTTTTGGCAACAATTTCATTCGGCGATGCAGTAAGCAATGATACGCTTGCACTGCAGGAAATTATAAAAAGAATGGGGTATAAAACCGGTATTTTCGCAGAGAATATCGATTCGA
>CAMBEF010000011.1 GCA_945865495.1 uncultured Bacteroides sp.
TGTCGATGCAGACAACAAGAAAGTAACATATCAGTCAAGCGATACTTCTGTTGCTACTGTTGATGCAGATGGAGTTGTAACAGCCGTTAAGGGTGGTACATGTGTAATTATAGTAACTACTGACGAGCTCCAGCTCAAGGCAAGTGTAACAATTGATGTAAAGGAATATGTTTCATCTATTAAGCTGAGTGAGAATAATAAGTATCTGAACATCGGTGCAACCGGAACACTTACGGCGACCGTAGGCTCAGATACGGCAACTAACAAGGCGATTGTATGGAGTTCATCTAATTCGGGTGTATGTGCTGTAGTTGATGGCACACTTTATGGAATGTACCCGGGTGTTGCGGTTATTACAGCAACTGCAGCAGATGGAAGCGGTGTTTCTGATACATGTATTGTCAATGTTGTTAATCCTGTAACATCTGTTTCTATCGAGCCTGAAGAGGTACGAATACTTGTCGGTGATTATTATAAACTTAAAGCTAACATAGCACCTGCAGATGCTACTGTACAGGATCTCAGATGGGAGTCATCTGATGAATCAATTGCTACTGTAGATTCAGATGGTGAGGTATTAGGTATAGCAGTTGGTAAGTGTAGGATTACCGCATATTCGACAGATGGTAATGAGGTTAAGGGTTCATGTTCAGTATATGTATCTCCTGTAGTAAAGATCAGTTCTCTTAAGATTAACTCAAGTGAGATAACAATGCTTGTAGGTAAGACACGTAAGCTCAGTTCTTATGTAACACCGACTAATACTACTGAATCTGTTAACTGGTACTCAACCGATACATCTATAGTAGTTGTCGATTCTGAAGGAACAATAACGACAGTAGGACCTGGTATTGCGGATGTTGTAGTATATGGCGGTACGACGAATGTATCTACGGCATGTAAGGTTCATGCACTTGCACTCAGCAAGACAAGCATTAACCTTGGACAATATGATATATTCGACCTTGCAGTTGATGGTTCTGATGGTTTCCAGGTAGCATGGAGAACATCTAATCCAAGAGTAGCAACTGTTGATAATACAGGTCATGTTGTTGCACGAATGAGAGGTACAACTACAATTACTGCAACTGTTGATAATAAGACGCTTACATGCGTTGTTAATGTAGGGGCATTATATTAATATAATCTAAAATGTGATTTCATACTTATTTCATAAAGTGTACACAGAATGAACACGAAATCACATTATAGTATGTTACAGATAGTTAAGAGAGATTCTTACTATCTCCCCCCCTCATATTTTATTTTAGAACAATGCCAATCTTCTTTATTGAAGGTTGGCATTGTTTTATTTGATTATTTTTTGCATTTATGATAAAATTTATAAGGATTTTTCATATGCGGACAATTATTAATCAGGAGGACTAGATGAACAACGACGACAGATTCAACAGCAGCGATGAATTAGATGAAGAAATTGCCAAGTCAGTCGAAAAGCTTGTAGATGAGGAGACAAGTGTTGCCAGAGCCTTCGTGGATCGTGATGCGGGCAGCTCGGTCAATACAGATATATATAGCAACAATAACCATGATATCGCAGGGAATCCAGGCAATGACATTCTGGGCAGGACACAGATAATTCCTGATATTGGTAAGTCTCAGGTTATTCCTGATGTAACAAAGACACAGATTATACCTGATATAAAGGATGCCACTAAGAATCAGGCAGGCAGGGATACCCAGAACAGCAGAAGTACAAGGAACGCCCCTGACAGGAATACTCCACCAAAGACTGAATCTCCTAAGCGTAATGATAAAAAGAATAATAAGACTGCAATAATGCTTATATCCGGGATTGTTGGTGCTGCAGTTATTGTTCTGCTTATTATTGCACTTGTCCTTAACAGTAATAAGAAGAATTCATATGAATATAATTATTCGACAGGGCTTTCTTTTTATAATGCCGGTAATTATACAGATGCGCTGACTTATTGGGAGAAGGCCTCAAAAGATGCCCAGGGACGTAAGAATATAGAACTAAAGCTTAAGATGTACGACTGCTATATTGCAGCCGGTAAGCGTGAGCAGGCTGTATATATATTGAAGGATGCACTTTCATATGATAAGTATAACCAGAAAGCGCTTACTACACTTGCACAGTATTACGTTAATCAAAAAGATGGCACAGCTCTTACCGAACTGCTGAGAAAGTACAAGGGAACCGATGGTGAAAAACATCTGAAGGAATATGAAGTATCAATGCCATCAGCATCAGAAGCATCAGGCAAGTATGACAAGGTAATTGAACTTGAACTTAAGTCAGAGAATTCATATAAGATTTATTACACAACCGATGGTTCAGCTGTAACAACAAGAAGTACTGAATATACACAGCCGGTAAGAATAGAAAGCGGCAAGACTACGGTTAAGGCTGTTGCTGTAGATAATATCGGTACAATAAGTTACGAACTTGAACTTACATTTGATATTGATTACAAGGGACCGGATGCACCTGCTGTAACTCCTGTAACCGGCACGTATGATGCCGGTACCAGAATAGAGATAACTAATATCCCTGATGGGGCAAGTGCTTATTACACACTCGACGGCAAGACACCTACTAAGGACTCTACGCTCTACACTGAGGCAGTAAGCATGCCTGAAGGTAATACGGTGTTCTCGGCAATAATAATAGATCAGTATAACATGTCGAGTTCTGTCACAAAGCGTAATTATAATGTCGGAGTATCAACCAAGTATACATTCGATGAGGCTGTCGACAGACTTAAAGTTGCCATGACAGCCAAACATGACCTTAACAAAGACGGTACATCTGCCGATGGAGGTCAGGCAAAGTTCACATATTACAAAAAGACTTCAATCGCCAATGTAGAGATGTATATTACATTTTATGACATTGTAAAGAATGGTGTCACAACGAGACAGACTTATTACTTTGGAATAGATGTGGCTACAGGAAAGTGTTACAAGGTATATGACCAGAACGGAACTCTTATTGCCACAGAATATTAATCAGTTATACACGCTAAGGCAAAGACCGGCGTTATTATAAATTACGAAAGGAGTACTGTGTATGTACAAGATTCTTAAGGCTGAAAAGCTGGCAGACAAAATTTTTCTTATGGATGTTGAAGCTCCAAGAATTGCAAAGCATTGCCAGCCGGGACAGTTCATTATCGCTAAAATTGATGAGAGGGGAGAGCGAATTCCATTAACTATCTGTGATTATGACAGAGATAATGGAATAATTACAATTGTATTCCAGATAGTAGGTGCATCTACATATAAGATGGCACAGCTTCAGGCTGGTGACGCATTTGCTGATTTTGTAGGCCCACTTGGACAGGCAAGTGAGTGGATTCATGAAGATCTTGAGACACTTAAGAATAAGAAGATGCTTTTTGTAGCCGGCGGTGTTGGTACTGCACCTGTATATCCTCAGGTAAAGTGGCTTCATGAGCATGGCATTGATGCTGATGTAATAGTTGGCTCCAAGACAAAGGACCTCCTTATCCTTGAAGATAAGATGAGAGCAGTTGCCGGTAACCTCTACGTTACAACCGATGACGGAAGCTATGAACGCAAGGGTATGGTAACAGAAGTAATAAAAGACCTTGTTCAGAATAAGGGTAACAAATATGATGTATGTATTGCAATCGGACCTATGATTATGATGAAGTTCGTATGTCTCCTCACAAAGGAGCTGGAGATTCCAACAATCGTATCCATGAATCCTATTATGGTAGATGGAACCGGAATGTGTGGTGCATGCCGTCTCAGCGTTGGCGGTGAAATAAAGTTTGCATGTGTTGACGGACCTGAGTTTGATGGACATAAGGTTGATTTTGATCAGGCAATGAAGCGCCAGCAGCAGTATAAGACCGCTGAAGGCAGGGCAATGCTTGCAGCTCAGGAAGGCGACACACACCATGGCGGCTGTGGTCAGTGCAACTAATCGATTGAATATTATTAAGCGATAAAGTAACGCAGAAATGAGGATAAAATGGACGTATTAAAGAAAGTTCCGGTCAGAGAGCAGGCTCCTGATGTCAGAAATCATAATTTTGAAGAAGTATGCCTTGGATATAACAAAGAAGAGGCAATGGAGGAAGCAACAAGATGTCTTAACTGCAAGAATGCACAGTGCGTAAAGGGATGTCCTGTTTCAATTAATATTCCTGAATTTATTCATAATGTCAAGGAAGGCAATATTGAGAAAGCTTACAAGGTAATCGGCCAGTCTTCAGCACTTCCTGCAATCTGTGGACGTGTCTGCCCTCAGGAGAGCCAGTGTGAAGGCAAGTGTATCAGAGGCATCAAAGGCGAGGCTGTATCAATCGGTAAGCTTGAGCGATTTGTGGCTGACTGGGCACGTGAGAATGATATCAAGCCTGAGAAGGCAACATCAAAGAATGGCAAGCGCGTAGCTGTAATAGGTTCAGGCCCTTCAGGACTTACATGTGCCGGTGATCTTGCAAAGCTTGGATATGATGTAACAATATTTGAGGCACTCCATGAGGCCGGTGGTGTTCTTGTATATGGTATACCTGAATTCCGTCTTCCTAAGGATACCGTAGTTAAGCATGAGATTGAGAATGTCAAGAGCCTTGGTGTCGAGATTGACACTAATGTTGTAATCGGAAAGTCTGTAACAATTGACCAGCTTCTTGATGAAGAAGGATTCGATGCTGTATTTATCGGTTCGGGTGCAGGTCTTCCAAGATTCATGGGAATACCTGGCGAGAATGCCAATGGTGTATTCTCTGCTAACGAGTACCTTACACGTAACAACCTTATGAAAGCTTTCAAGACAGATTACGACACACCTATTGCTGCCGGTACAAAGGTAGCTGTAGTAGGCGGTGGCAACGTTGCTATGGATGCAGCAAGAACAGCATTAAGACTTGGTGCAGAAGTACATATTGTATACAGAAGAAGTGAAGCCGAGCTTCCTGCAAGAGCAGAAGAAGTACATCACGCTAAAGAAGAGGGTATTGTATTTGATCTTCTTACTAATCCTACAGAGATTCTTGTTGATGAGAATGGCTGGGTTAAAGGCATGAAGTGTGTAAGAATGGAGCTTGGTGAACCTGATGCGTCAGGAAGAAGAAGGCCTGTTGAGATTGAAGGCTCAGAATTCGAGCTTGACCTTGATACAGTAATCATGGCACTCGGTACATCACCTAACCCATTGATTTCATCAACAACTAAGGGACTTGAGATTAATAAGAGAGCATGCATAGTTGCTGACGAAGAATTCGGAAGAACAAGTAAGGAAGGTGTATTCGCCGGCGGTGATGCAGTTACGGGTGCTGCCACAGTAATACTTGCCATGGGTGCAGGTAAAGCTGCTGCCAAGGGTATTCACGAATATCTTTCAAATAAGTAATTTTAATTGCGGGGTGTATCCGTATATGGGTACATCCCTTTTTTCTTTTTTGTTTCATGGATATATTTTTACAGACAGGAATTATTTACAATGTATACAAACCATATTGTTGTAATAGGTGCTGGTGCATCAGGTCTTATGGCCGCAATATCAGCTGCAGGCAGATTACGGGAGACTAATTCATCCACTGATGTTATACTTCTTGAACATAAGGAGCGTGCCGGACGCAAGATACTCCAGACCGGCAATGGAAGATGCAATCTTACTAATACTTATATTAATCCAAAGTGCTATCAGAATGATAATACAGATTTTGTAATGAACATACTCAGGGAATTTACTCCCGATAATACTATAGAATTTTTTAATGAAATCGGCGTGCTTACCAGAATACGGTCTATGAGTTCAAAAGACGGCAATTCGGCTGCGGGATATGTCTATCCCCACTCAGATCAGGCTTCTACAGTTGCTGATTCACTGATAAGAGAAGCACAACGGCTCGGTGTTGTTATTATATATGAGGCTGATGTTGCAGGAATATCTGCCGCAGGCGCGAGTGGCGCTGCCGGATTATGGGAAGTAAGCTACAATCTTAATGATGAATTGCGTAGCATAACAGCTTCAAAAGTTATAATTGCTGCCGGTTCCAAGGCTTCACCCAAATCAGGCTCCGACGGCAGCGGATACAGGCTTGCCAAGCTACTTGGTCACCGCATAATCCGTCCTCTTCCGGCGCTTGTACAGCTTGAATCATCCTGCCGGCTATGCAAAAATATTGCAGGTGTGCGGCAGGATGCAGCTATACGGCTTGAATCGGATTCACGTGTGATTGCCAAAGCCAGAGGAGAGATACAGTTCACTGATTACGGATGTTCCGGAATACCTGTGTTTCAGGTAAGCAGGCACGCTGTCAGGGCTCTGTCGGAAGGCAGGGAGGTAACTGCATGTATAGATCTGCTGCCTGACATGACAACAGAACAGATTAGCGGATTTATCCGTGCATCAGCTGCCCATAATTCTCAAAGCACACTGCTTGATGTAATAGCGGGAATGTTGAACATGAAGCTTGCAAAAGCGCTGCTGGACAGCCTTGGAATAAAGTACCGCTTTGCGGCATGTAATTGCAATGAAAGAGATATTAATGTAATATCACATCAGATAAAAGCATTTCGGATGCAGCTTACCGGATACAAATCATTTGAAAATGCACAGATTTGCATTGGCGGTGTCAGTCTTGAAGACGTCAACGGACTTACTCTCGAATCAAAGCTTGCACATGGCATATATTTTTGCGGAGAGATACTTGATGTCGACGGAATATGCGGAGGATACAACCTTCAATGGGCGTGGAGTTCAGGACATCTTGCAGGAATAATGGCAGCACAGGACCAGCTGCGAACAGAAAGGCGGAATCATTAATGCTTAGAATTAACAATATACGTCTTAAGCCCGGACATGATGAAAGGGCTCTTTATAATGCTGTGGCAAAACAGCTTCACAAAGACATACATGATATAGCAACGATAACAATAGCAAGACGTTCCCTTGATGCAAGGCGGCACCCTGACATATTTTACATATATTCAGTCAATGCTGAACTTAAGAAAAAGAAAGACGAGCAGGCAATTCTTGCGCGCGCAGCCAAAAAACGCGGGCAGACAGACATTACGGCTGCTGATGAATCCAATTATGTATTCCCGCTTACAAAGGATGACTTTACAGGCACCGGATACAAAAGACCCGTCATTGCCGGATTTGGACCGGCCGGAATGTTTGCAGGTCTCATGCTTGCACGCTGCGGGCTGAAGCCGATTATTCTTGAACGCGGGCAGGCTGTTGAAGAACGTCAGAAAACAGTTGAAGACTTCTGGACATCCGGCAGACTTGACACAGAATCCAATGTTCAGTTTGGTGAGGGCGGTGCCGGTACATTCTCAGATGGCAAACTTAATACTTCAGTAAAAGACGCCGGACACAGAATGAAAGAAGTCCTTAAAACATTTGCGGATATGGGTGCCGACGAATCGGTAACATATGTAAACAAGCCACATATCGGCACCGATGTACTATGCAGGGTAGTCCGTAATATCCGCGAAGAGATAATACGCCTTGGCGGAGAAGTGCATTTTGATACATTTTTTGAGAATTTTGAATGTACCAACGGATATCTCAGCTCAGTCAATACACGCAACGTGCGTACGGGGCAGTGTGAACGTATAGATACCGATCATCTGATAATTGCGCTCGGCCACAGTTCACGCGATACATTCAGAATGCTGTATGAGCGCAATATTGACATGATTCCGAAAGCATTTGCGGTAGGTGTCAGAATAGAACATCCACAGAGCCTTATTGATCATAATGCCTATGGAGATACCGGCTACAAACTTCCGGCTGCTGACTACAAACTCACCCATCAGACTGACAAAGGGCGCGGGGTATATTCTTTCTGCATGTGCCCCGGAGGATATGTTGTAAATGCTTCATCAGAAAACGGTATGACTGCGGTCAATGGCATGAGCTATTCGGGCCGTGACAGCGGCAATGCCAACAGTGCGATTATCGTAACCGTGACGCCAGATGATTACAGACATCCCGGTCATGAGCTGTCGCCTCTTGATGGCGTTGAATTCCAGAGGAATCTTGAACGCGCTGCTTATGAAGCGGGAGGCGGCCTGGTACCTGTGCAGCTACTCGGGGATTTTATCAGTAATGTCGAATCTACCAGGCTTGGAAGCGTTACTCCTAATATAAAAGGCTGTTACAGACTTGCCAATGTCCGCAAAGCACTTCCGGCTTTTGTCGGTGATTCAATTGCCGAGAGCATTCCGGCTTTTGCACGTTCCATACACGGATACGACATGGAGGATGCTGTTGTATCCGGCGTTGAGAGCAGGACTTCGAGTCCGTTGAGAATTATCCGCAATAACGACACATTTGAGTCCAATATACACGGAATATATCCATGCGGAGAGGGCGCAGGTTACGCAGGCGGCATAACTTCGGCTGCAATGGACGGAATAAAAGTTGCTGAAAAATGCGCTCTAAGTATCTATTCCAAAATAAGAATATAGTGACTTGATTAAGTAATTGTGTTATAATGATTTTCGTAAAATTTTGCATAATGGAGCTTACAATGAGTACTTACAGGGAATCTTTGAAAGACAGAAAGAGAATAGTTGTTAAGATAGGATCATCATCATTAATGCATCCCAAGACAGGCAAGCTTGATCTTGTTAAGATAGAAAAGCTTATAAGAATACTTTGCGATATCCGCAATTCAGGCAAAGATGTCGTTCTTGTATCTTCGGGTGCAATTGCTGTTGGCAGAATGGCGATAGGTCTTAATGAACGTCCGGATGAACTTCCGGTTAAGCAGGCTTGTGCTGCAATAGGACAGGCACGCCTTATGATGGTATACCAGAAGATATTTGCAGAATACAGCCAGATTACTGCACAGGTACTTATGACAAAATATTCAATAATTAACGGAGTAAGCCGTCAGAATGCAGAGAATACATTCAAAGAACTTCTCAGTCTTGGAGTAATTCCGGTTGTTAACGAGAATGATACCGTGTCAACTGACGAGATTCAGCATGTACAGACATTCGGTGATAATGACAGGCTGTCAGCAATTGTATCTTATCTTATAGGCGCTGACCTTCTTATACTCCTCTCGGATATCGACGGATTATATACAGACGACCCAAAAGTCAATAAAGATGCAAAGTTCATAGAAGAGATTGACAAAGTCGATGACAGTCTGTTTACAATGGGCAAGTCATCTTCAAGCAGTTCAGTAGGCACAGGTGGCATGTCTGCTAAGCTCGTTGCTGCCAAAATTGCTACATACTCAGGTGCTGACATGGTAATAACCAATGCGGACAATATTGGCAATATTGAGAAGATTATTAATGGCGACAACGTTGGAACATTGTTCCATTCAGATAAGAAAGACAGTTTTGATCTGCTTAAAATGATAGAATAAGATTGGAGTTAATGCGTGGATATTAAGCTGATTCGCAATTACAACGGCGACAAATGCATACCGGTCGAAGACAGTATGGTGCTTATGGTCTCAGATGCCGGCTACCGTCTTAATGAATTCACAGGCAGGCAGTATATGCTTGTAGATGTAGACAGTAACGCCAAGCAGGAAATCATGCCCGGCACCGACAAATTCGACATATATCAGTTCACGGATGTAACGGGTACACACGATTATATTTACTTTACGACAGCAGTGCGCAATTCATCAGATGGAGTTACTGTTGATATTATACGATATGATATAAGAAGCGGCGAAGGCGTCCCGATACATTCGCAGGATTATTTCCTGTCAGAGCTGGTTCACAAAAAAATCAAAGTCATAGTTGCTGATGAAGAATATCTGATAGTACAGACACAGCATGAAGTATCATCCAAATCAGACACATCATGCACCAAGATGGAAGATATCTATCTTTACAGTATATCAACGGGCCGGAGAACGCAGATATCAGATCCTGTATTATCAGCATCAGGTATAGAATCGATTATACCGCTTGATGGCAATATATGTGCAATTAAGATAGGAATATCCAATCTGGAGTATAAGCTCTACGGAGTTCATGATGACAAATGCAATGAACGTGAGATAATCGGAACTGTTAATTTCAGACAGTTTTTATCTGACCTGGTTCTGAAAAAAGAACAGATGGCTATAGATATACTTGACGAAAACAGTGATGATACAACGATTCCCCACATGAAAGTAATGAATGGATGCGTTATCTATTCAAAAGTTGAATTGTCAAGCCAGAAGGAAGAGATTATCGCATTTGATTACTCAGGCGGCGTAACGAGAGTACGTGTAAATGATTCTGTACGAGTATTTGAAGAATGGCAGATATATCTTATAAATGATACATTGTATTCCCTGCAGGCGGATGACCGATACACGCGTTTTGTTAATCTTGATACACAGAAGTGCGTATGGAAGCTTGGCAGTGAATACAAAGTAATATATATAATGAATGATATAATAGTTGTGTCACGTCACACAGACAAAAAGCTTTTTCTCAAGGAATCGGATTATATTCTTGTCTATCGTTTTCCTGATACAGACCGATATGTCCTTAGTGAAAAAGCCCGCTGTCAGGGCTGTGTGGTTACCACGGATGATAATCTGCTGATATTCTGCAGTTAGCACCTAACCCGTCTTCATAGCCGTACAACATTTACATCCTTATACAAAACTGAATGGAGAACTGATATATGATAACACAAAAAGATATAGACAGAATCAACGAATTATACCGCAAGTCCAAGGCAGAAGGACTTACTGATGATGAGGCTGAGGAACAGAAAGCCTTAAGGAAAGCCTACGTTACAGCTTTCCGTGATAATCTTCGCGGAACACTTGAGACAATTAAGATCCAGAATCCCGATGGAAGCATTATTGATGTAAAAGAACGCCATGAAGAAAAAATGAAAAAAGAGGCAGAAGAAGCATTTGAAAAAGGCAATTAACAGTGATAAGTCTGATATAAGAAAGCACATTAAAAAGATCCGCAGTGCGATACCGCAGGAATATTCAGATATGGCACGGCAGACCATTTTCAACAGAGTATCACATATCACCGGAGTGGCAGAAAAGACGCATATATTATGCTACGTCAGCTATAACAGTGAAGTCAGCACACTCAGATTTATTGATGAAACCCTTCATTGTAACGGAAAACACATATATGTCCCAAGAGTAGAGGGCAATCATATTATGAACTTTTATGAGATTCATGATATGTCAACCGGACTTGTCCCCGGAGCATACGGAATACCTGAACCTGTGGCTTCAGCTACAAAATTTCCGGATAATGTGCCGGATAGAGAAGCGCTTATAATAGTCCCGGGACTTGCATTTGATGCAGATTGTAACCGGATAGGATATGGCGGAGGATTCTATGATACATACCTGGCCATGCATCCTGACATGCTGAAGGTTGCGGTTGCATTTGACTGCCAGATAATTGACAGCTGCCCGGATGTTGAAGTAACAGACATAAAACCTGATATCATAGTAACAGAAAAGCGGGTTATTGAGCGGAGGTAATAATGGACGAATTAGAAAGCATCGGTATTAAAGCAAAAGAAGCATCCAGATGGATTGGAAGCCTTGGCACTAATGAAAAGAATGCACTATTAAAGCATGTTGCAATGCAGATTAAAGATAACGCTGAATATATAATCAGTGAGAATAACAAAGATTATGACAATGCAAAGGCCAACGGAATGTCCCCTGCAATGCTTGACCGTCTTCAGCTTACAATGAAGCGTATTGACGGAATGACAGAAGGTCTGCTTCAGGTTGTTGACCTTGAAGATCCTATCGGTGAAGTTACATCTATGAAGAGACGCCCTAATGGTCTTCAGATTGGACAGATGACTGTGCCGCTCGGAGTTATTGCAATAATATATGAGTCAAGACCTAATGTAACTGCTGATGCATTCGGTCTTTGCTTTAAAGCAGGCAATGCTGTTATATTAAGGGGTGGAAGCGATTCAATATTATCCAACACGGCTATTGTAAAAGTTATCCGTGATGCCATTGAGAGCATGGGCGGATGTGCAGATACTATACAGCTTATAACAGATACAACACACGAATCTGTCAACAGGCTTATGAAGATGAATGATTATGTCGATGTCATAATCCCAAGAGGCGGCGCAGGACTTATTAAAAATGTAGTCAATAACAGCACTGTCCCTGTAATAGAGACAGGTACCGGCAATTGTCACATTTATGTTGATGAAAGTGCCGACATAGATATGGCAGCAAATATAATTAATAACGCCAAGACACAGCGTATCGGCGTATGCAATGCATGTGAGTCACTTGTTATACATTCAGCTGCAGCTCCTGTGGCAATACCTGCAATAGCAGACATACTTTCAAAAAGTAATGTGCAGATGCGTGGTGATGACAGGGCATGTGCCATTGACGCACGTCTTGTACCTGCATCCGAAGATGACTGGGGACGCGAATATCTTGATTATATAATATCAATAAAGACCGTTGACAGCATAGATGAGGCAATTGAGCACATAAACCGTTATAACACCGGCCATTCAGAATCAATAATAACAAATGATTATAATAATGCGCAGAAATTTCTGAATGAGATAGATGCGGCGGCTGTATATGTTAATGCCTCAACAAGATTCACAGACGGATTTGAATTCGGATTCGGCGCTGAGATCGGGATAAGTACCCAAAAGCTTCACGCCAGAGGTCCTATGGGGCTTAAGGCTCTTACGACAAAAAAGTATATTATATACGGCAGTGGCCAGATACGCTAGAATAATAATCTGCATTTATGATGTGATGTACGGAAGGGGGAACTTCAATGCTTCAGATAAATAACAGCAGTGAACTTCAATATTTCCTTGATGTTCTTGACGTAATCGGACAGTCAACGGATGATTATCTTTACTTTTACGATCTTGATAAAGATTATTATGCCATTTCAGAGCGTGCCACAAAAGCATTTGCGTTAAAGGATTCCAAATTCTACAACGCTTCTGCAGTACTCGGCAATCTTTTTTATCCTGATGATGCAGAGTATGTTCTTAACGATATTGAACAGATACACAAAGGCATTCGCAAAGAGCATAATATTGAATACCGCTGGCTTGACAAATATGGCAATCCCGTATGGATATGCTGCCGTGGAGCAGTCATACAAAAGGATGGCCACCCTGCATACCTTGTGGGAGTAATAACAGAACTTGGAAGGCAGAACAGAATTGATAAGATAACAGGTCTGTACAGCAGCGGAGTTCTTCGTGACAGAATAACATTCATGAGTGAAGTCGGAGATAACATGGCAGGACTCATGATTATCGGAATTGATAATTTTAAAGGCATCAATGAATGGCATGGTCCATCGGCAGGTGATGAGATTCTTTACAAAACTGCAAGATTTATTGAGTGTGCTCTTAATGACGCAGTAGGTAATGCCGGTCAGGTATTCAGGCTTGACGGTGACCTGTTTGCCATATTTACAATGGCACCTGAGATAACAGGCAGCATTGACGGATTCAAGAAAATATATAAAGACATACGGAGCAGAGTTGACGCATATATGGAGGAATCTTCTTACAGAAGCTTCTATACCATATCTGCCGGATCGGTGATATTCAGTCTTGCAGCAACAACAGCCGATGATGCCATAATGCGGGGAAAGTTTGCCCTTCACTGTGCCAAGCTTGCAGGCAAGAATAATTATGTAACTTACAATGAAGATGCCCATAATGAATATATTAAGAAGCTGGACATACAGGAAGAGTTAAGGCGTTCAATCAATAACGGCTTTGAAGGCTTTGAACTTTATTACCAGCCTATCGTTAATCCGCTTGACAATACGCTTTATGGTGCTGAAGCGCTGTTAAGATGGAACAGTGAAAAATACGGTTTTGTATCTCCGGCACTGATTGTTCCGATTCTTGAGTCAAGCGGACTTATAATTCCGCTTGGCAAATGGATTACATTAACTGCTGCCAGACAGTGCGCTAAGTGGCGCAAAGCATATCCTGATTTCAGAATGAATATTAATCTTTCATTTGTACAGCTTCTTAAAAGTGACGTCTTACGTGACATGATTGATAAGATTGACGAAGTAGGTGTGCCGCATGATAATATAGTATTTGAAGTAACCGAAAGCGGCCAGCTTGAATCCAACAGATATACACGCAGCGTGCTTGGCGGATTCTCGGACAATAATTTTAAACTTGCAATCGACGACTTTGGTACAGGATATTCTAATTTAAGATATATTAAGGATATGATGTTCGGTCTGATTAAGATTGACAGACTCTTTATCCAGAATATTGATGAGAATGAATACAATTATATGCTTGTAAAGCATTTAACTGACCTTGCACACAGCCTTAATCTTAAGGTATGTATGGAAGGTGTTGAGACTTCAAAGGAACTTAATACCGTAATAGATTTGAAGCCTGACTGCATACAGGGTTATTACTACGATAAACCTCTGTGCAACAAGGATTTTGAGAGCAGATATATGCATCCCAACGACCTTGTTAATACGGTAACAATGGATAATTTATAATATTTAGAATGGATTTAATTAGCAATGGAAGATTTTAACAACTTACTTAAAGATATTGATTTATCGGCTGAAGCACCGAAGGAGGAGCCACAGAGACAGTATTATTATATGGCAAAAGCCAGAGAATATGTAAAGCAGCTGGCTAAGAGATTGGGACACACGCCAACCTGCCATATTGCGACTTTCGGTTGTCAGATGAACGCACGTGATTCCGAAAAGCTCATGGGTATATTGGAGCAGATAGGATATGTTGCAGCAGATTCAGAGGATGCTGATTTTGTTCTTTACAACACATGTACCGTTAGAGAGAATGCTAACCTCAAGGTATATGGGCGCCTCGGACACCTTGGTGCAACAAAGCGTTCTAATCCAGATATGATGATTGGCATGTGCGGATGTATGATGCAGGAACCGGATGTTGTAGAGAAGATACGCAAATCCTACAGATTTGTTGACGTTGTATTCGGTACACACAACATATATAAGCTTGCTGAGCTCCTTGTCAATCGTTTTGAGTCTGAGGGAATGATTATTGATATCTGGAAGGATACTGACAAGATTGTCGAGGAGCTTCCTAACGAACGCAAATTTTCTTTCAAGCAGGGTGTTAATATAACTTTTGGATGTAATAATTTTTGCAGCTACTGCATAGTCCCTTATGTGCGCGGACGTGAGAGAAGCCGTGAACCTAAAGACATCATAAGAGAAATTGAGTTACTTGTAGCTGATGGAGTTGTTGAAGTTATGCTTCTTGGCCAGAATGTTAATTCATACGGACGCAACCTTGAGAATCCTGTTACATTTGCACAGCTTCTTCAGGAGATAGAAAAGATTGACGGTCTTGAGCGCATCAGATTCATGACACCGCATCCTAAGGATCTGTCCGATGAGCTCATTGAAGTCATGAAGAATTCAAAAAAGATATGTAATCATGTACATCTTCCGTTACAATCAGGAAGCTCCAGAATCCTTAAGCTTATGAACAGACATTACACTAAGGAGCATTATCTTGAACTTGTAGAGAAGATTCGCCGTGAGATACCTGATGTTTCTATAACCACGGATATCATTGTAGGATTTCCACAGGAGACTGAGGAAGATTTTCTTGAGACTATGGATGTCGTTGAAAAAGCGCAGTATGAGAGTGCGTATACATTCATATATTCCAAGCGTACCGGTACACCGGCTGCTTCAATGGACGGGCAGGTTCCTGAAGATGTTGTTAAGGACAGATTTGACAGGCTTCTTGAAAAGCTGTCCGGAATATCAGCAAAACATATTGACAAGTATGTTGATACAATTCAGGATGTTCTTGTTGAATCAGTCAATGACCATGATTCATCACTGGTAACCGGACGAATGCGCAACAATACGTTAGTACATTTTCCGGGAGGAAGCGAGCTTGTTGGAAAGATAGTCAATGTCCATCTTACAGAAGGTAAAGGCTTCTATTACTTCGGAGAATTAAGCGACAATTAGATTGGAGAACGCAATGCCTCAGTATACACCAATGATGCAGCAATATCTCGAAACTAAGAAAGAGTATAAGGACTGCATCTTATTTTACAGACTTGGAGATTTTTATGAGATGTTCTTTGATGATGCCGTAACTGCATCCAGAGAACTTGAACTTACACTTACAGGAAAAGATTGTGGACAGGAGGAACGCGCACCTATGTGTGGCGTTCCTTATCACGCTGTGGAGTCTTATCTTAACAGGCTCATCTCAAAGGGTTATAAAGTAGCAATATGTGAACAGGTCGAAGACCCTAAGACTGCAAAAGGTATCGTCAAGAGAGAGGTTATCCGTGTCGTTACTCCCGGAACCAATCTTAACATGCAGGCGCTTGATGAATCGAAGAACAATTATCTTATGAGTATTGTCTATCTTGGTGACGAGCTCGGTGTCTCTGTAGTTGACTTTTCTACGGGTGATTATTTTGTTACTGAAGTTGGCTCTGGCAATATTCTCATTGATGAGATTAACAAATTCGTTCCGTCTGAGATAATCATTAATGAGTATTTCGCAATGAGTGGAATAGACCTTGACCCGGTTAAGGAAAAGCTTGGCATATCTGTGTCAACACTCCCTAACTGGTACTTTGACGAATCACTGTGCGTAAGAAAGCTCTGTGAGCATTTTCATGTATCAAGGCTTGACGGACTCGGACTTGCAGACTATTCAACAGGTATTGTCGCAGCGGGAGCACTGCTTCAGTATCTTCTTGAGACACAGAAGAATTCTCTTGAACATCTTACAACACTTATGCCTTACACAACCGGCAAATACATGCTTATTGACAGTTCTTCAAGGCGTAATCTGGAACTTGTCGAGACTCTTCGTGAGAAGCAGAAGAGAGGATCACTGCTTTGGGTTCTTGATAAGACAAAGACTGCTATGGGTGCAAGACGTCTGCGTGCGATGATTGAGCAGCCTCTTATCGACCACGATGAGATAATTAACCGTCAGGATGTCATAGCTGAATTCAATGATAATGTTATAACACGCGAGGAGATACGTGAATATCTGAATCCTGTATATGACCTTGAGCGTCTTATGAGTAAGATAAGCTGCCGCACCGCTAATCCAAGGGATCTGCTTGCATTCCGTTCATCACTGCAGATGCTTCCGTATGTAAAAGACCTTATCAAACCTTTTAATTCCGTGCTTATGCAGAAGATATATGAGAAGCTTGATCCTCTTGAGGATATTTATCAGCTTATAGACTCAGCAATAGTGGATGATCCTCCGATAGTACTAAGAGAAGGCGGTATCATAAAAGAAGGCTACAACGCACAGGCTGATGAGCTTCGCAAAGCAAAAACCGACGGCAAGACATGGCTTGCCGGACTCGAGGAGCGTGAGAAGGAGCAGACAGGCATCAAGAATCTGCGTGTAAAGTACAATAAGGTATTTGGATATTACCTTGAGGTAACTAATTCTTACAAAGACCTTGTTCCTGATAACTGGGTAAGAAAGCAGACATTATCTAACGCAGAACGATACACAACCGAGGAACTTAAGAATCTTGAGGATGTAATTCTCGGAGCTGAGGATAAGCTGTATGCGCTTGAATATGATCTGTTTGTTGATGTCCGTGATAAGATTGCATCACAGGTTATGAGAATCCAGTCTACAGCCAAGGCTATCGCTGAAATAGACGTATTTGCATCCCTTGCTCTTGTCGCAGAGCAGAATAATTATGTGCGTCCCAAGATTAATGACAAGGGACTTATTGACATAAAAGATGGAAGACACCCGGTTGTTGAAAAGATGATAAGCAATGATATGTTTATTGCCAACGATACGCTTCTTGATAATAACGCCAACCGCATATCAATTATTACCGGTCCTAACATGGCAGGTAAATCAACATACATGCGCCAGACCGCACTGATAGTTCTCATGGCACAGGTCGGCTCCTTTGTCCCGGCTTCATCTGCCAACATAGGCATTGTCGACAGGATATTTACAAGAGTAGGTGCATCAGATGACCTTGCATCAGGACAGAGTACATTTATGGTTGAGATGACGGAGGTTGCCAATATACTGCGCAATGCAACAAGTAAGAGCCTTCTTATTCTTGATGAGATTGGCCGCGGCACAAGCACCTTCGACGGGCTGTCGATTGCATGGGCAGTTGTTGAGCATATAAGCAACAAGAATCTTCTTGGAGCCAAGACTTTATTTGCAACACATTATCATGAGCTTACCGAGCTTGAAGGAACGCTTGGCGGTGTCAATAATTACTGTATCGCGGTTAAGGAACAGGGCGATGATATCGTGTTCCTCCGCAAAATAGTAAAGGGCGGCGCAGATAAGAGTTATGGCATTCAGGTTGCCAAGCTTGCCGGGGTACCCGATTCTGTAATTGCAAGGGCTAAGGAGCTTGTCAATGACTTAAGTGATGCAGACATCTCGCAGAAGGCAAAAGAGATTGCACAATATGACAAGAAGAAGCCTGATGAAAAATATATCCGTAAGAACGAACTTGAAGTCAATCAGATGTCTCTTTTTGATACAGCAAAGGACGATGATATCGTGGGTGAGATAAATTCACTTGATATAGGCAACATGACGCCTATTGACGCACTTAACACGCTTTATAAGCTCCAGAACAAGATTAAGAACCGCTGGGGAAGATAATGCAGACAGAAAGGAAGAACAGCAGTGCCTATTCAGATACTTGACCAAAATACAATCAACAAAATAGCCGCCGGCGAAGTAATAGAGCGTCCGGCATCGGTTGTTAAGGAATTAGCGGAAAATGCAATTGACGCCATGGCTACTGCCGTCACAATCGAGATAAAGGACGGCGGTATATCATTTATCAGAATAACCGACAACGGCTTCGGAATAGATAAAGGTGAGATACCGATGGCATTTTTACGCCACTCAACCAGCAAAATCAAATCCGTTGAGGATCTTATGTGCGTGCGGTCGCTCGGTTTCCGTGGTGAGGCATTGTCAAGTATAGCTGCTGTTGCACAGATAGAGCTTATAACCAAGACAAAAGAGGCATTTACAGGAGTGCGCTATGTAATAGAAGGCGGTAAAGAGCAGAACATGGAAGACATCGGTGCGCCTGATGGGACAACTTTTATTGTCCGCAATCTTTTTTACAATACACCTGTCCGACGCAAGTTCCTGAAGACAGCCACAACCGAAGCCGGGTATGTAAGCGCTCTTGTTGAGCACCTTGCATTCTCGCATCCTGAGGTTTCATTCCGTTTCATCAATAATGGGCAGAACAAATTATACACCTCCGGCAACGGCAATCTTAAGGATATAATATACCATGTAAATGGCCGCGATATTGCCGCTAACCTTCTTGAAGTCAGCGCGAAGACTCAGGATATACAGATATCAGGCTTTATCGGAAAACCGATGATAAGCCGCGGCAACCGTACTTATGAGAATTATTTCATAAACGGACGTTATATCAAAAGCAATATAATAACCCGGGCTATTGAAGAAGGTTATAAGGGATACATAATGCAGCACCAGTATCCGTTCACGGCTCTGCATTTTACAATAGAACAGTCCATAATAGACGTTAATGTGCATCCGACCAAGATGGAGCTTCGTTTTTCGCAGAATGAATTTGTGTATGATTTTGTGCTCAATGCAATCAGGAATACTCTTTCCAGACGCGAGCTTGTTCCCGAAGTCCGTCTGAGCCGCAGTGAAAATGTACCTGTTAATAAGACACGCCCGGCTGAACCGTTTGAAGTTAAGCGAATGGCTGCCGAGGCTGCAGAAGAGAAAAAGGACAATACTGCCGGATTAACTGCTGCGTCCGCAGCGACCGGACACACCCTGAGGCAGGCATATGTGCCGGATTCAGGACGGACGGATCAACTAAAGGAGGATGTTGCAGTATATAAAAGCGCTGAATCTGTTGAACCTTCCGCTGCCAAGACACCGGCAGCAGTGCCAAAGCCTGAATCTGCACCGGCATCTGAAGCAAAGCCTGAGCCTGTATCTGAACCGGCATTTAAGCAACTGGAAGCTCCGGTATCTGAGACGTCACAAAAGTCTGCGTCCCCGGTACCTGAACAGTTATCTTTAATAACTCCGGATGATACTGCATCAATTCCAAAACCTGTTCTTGTAGGGCAGGTATTTGATACCTACTGGATCATCCAGTTTGAAGATAAGATGTTCATAATGGACCAGCATGCCGCACACGAAAAAATTCTTTACGAGCGGACAATGCGCAGGCTTGAAAACGGCAATATGGATACACAGATGATTGCACCTCCTGTTATACTCAGCCTTAATATGCGTGAAAAGGAAGTACTTTCACAGAATATTGATATTTTCACAAAACTGGGCTTTGAGATTGAAAGCTTCGGAGGCAACGAATATAAGGTTACAGGAATGCCAGCCACTTTGCCTTCACTTGATGACCGTGAGCTTCTTATGGATATCATCGATTCATTAATGGAGGAGGGCGGTGCTTCATCAAAGCCTGAGCTTATAACACAGCGCGTTGCATCTATGTCCTGCAAGGCGGCGGTTAAGGGTAACATGCGCATGTCCTTTGCTGAGGCACAGAACCTTGTTGATGAATTAATGCATGCTGATAATCCATACAATTGTCCTCACGGGCGCCCTACGCTTATATCTATGTCAAAATATGAGCTGGAAAAGAAGTTTAAACGAATTGTATAACCTGTAAATAATGTATTTTTTTAAATACACCCCACTGATATACTTGTAATATAGTTACGCGAGGTGTATTATTTATAGGTCTTTAAATAATATTTGTATTAAAATTGATATGATGGAGTACATATGGGAAAAAATTATAAATCTACAAAAAGAGCCCCGCTTATTGCAGGCGTAACCCTGTGTGTGGCCGGTCTGATATGCTGCATTATTTTTATGGTGACATCATACAAAAAAGCAAACCTGTCCAATGATATGACAAATCTTCAGAATTATGCATCTGTATCTGCATCTGAACCACAGTCTGAGACTTCGATATTTCCAACAGCCAATGTTGATATTCCCGAAAAAAATCTTAACTTTAGCGAACTTCACAAAACCAATCCGGATATATATGCATGGATTTATATTCCCGGGACATCAGTAGATTATCCGGTACTTCAACATCCTACAGATGACACTTTCTATCTCGAGCACAATATTGACGGCAGTGCAGGTCTTCCGGGATGCATCTATTCTGAACTTCTTAACGGCAAATCATTTGATGACAGGAACACTGTTCTTTATGGACATAATATGCGCAATGGAAGTATGTTTGCAACATTGCACAGATATGCAGATAAGGATTTCTTTGACGCAAACAGATATATTTATATATACACTGAAAAAGGTACTTATGTGTATGAGATATTCGCTGCATATACATACAGCGACATACATCTCTTAAAAGGTCTGGATATTACATCTGACGAAAAATTTGCAGATTATCTGGAGTCTGTTCTTGCAATCAGAGGTATGGGAAATAATATTGATAATTCACTCAATATAAATTCATCTGACAGGATAATCACACTGTCAACGTGCACCAGCAATGATACCAGACGTTTTCTTGTACAGGGGGTATTGCTTAATGGAAGAGAAAGATAACAATACAAATGAATTAGAAGAGCTAAAGTTAGAAGAAATTGACATTAATGAAGATCCTGATGAATCTGACGATTCCCAGAATCTTACTGATAAAAACTCTGCAGCGGCAAGGAAAAAGCGCAAATTTCCTATATGGGCAAGGATTTTAACCGCAATATTTTTAATTGTTGTAACTGTTATTATAGGGTGGAATATTCTTATTAATGTTGGTAAAGCTAACCTCTATGCCAAAAGTAAAGATGCTGTTCCGCAGCTTCCAATGGAACTGATGGATTCAGCTGCAGATGTTGCGGATGTCGGATGGGAAGAAGGCTGGGTACGTTATAATGGTAAAATTTACAGATATAACAAAGATGTTCTTACATTTCTTGTCCTTGGCATAGATAAGGATGAACGCATCAGTGATAACACCAACGGACTGGATGGCGGACAGTCTGACGGTAATTTTCTTGTAGTCCTCAATCCTGATGATGAATCAGTGCGCGTTATATGCATTAACAGAGACTGTATGACCGATATAGACACATATGATTATTTCGGTAATTATGATACAACAACCAAGGCTCAGCTTGAACTTGCACATGCATATGGAACCACCAGGGAACAGAATATGCAGAATTCCGTAAAAGCTGTATCCAATCTTTTTTATGGAATTCCGATACATGGCTGTGTAGCTATAAATATGGCCGGCATAACCAGTCTGAATGACGCTATCGGCGGAGTTGAAGTTGAGAGCCTTTCGACATTTTCAACAGATGGATTTGACTATCACGAAGGAGAAAATGCTGTTCTCAAAGGAGAAGCCGCATATCATTATATTCATTATCGTGATGAAGATGAATTTAACAGCAATGATGACCGTATGTCAAGGCAGCGCCAGTATCTCAATGCGTTTGTGGCGCAGGCAAAAGCAGCCATCAAAAAGAATCCGTCCCTTATAGCTAATCTGTATACAAAACTTACTCCTTATATGACTACTGATATAAGTATTGACGAAGCTTCATATATAGGAAGTACTGCTTTAGGCTACAGCTTTTCTGATAATGCAATATCGAGTATTGAAGGTGAGACCGTTCAGGGCACCTATTATGAGGAATTTTATCCTGACGAAGAAGCTCTCTACCAATTAATTATAGAAGTTTTTTATGAAGAAGTCCGATAGCAATTGCAGAGATGCATTTACTATATAGTGAAATCGGTATATGAGTAAGGAGGAGATAGGATGAAGAAAAGATTAGCCGTAGTTATGGCCGCAGTTCTTACACTCGCAATGAGTGTTCCTGCATTTGCAGCTGAGAGTGATTCAGCAACAGCTGTAAAAGAAATTTCATCAGTTACCAATTCAGATGGAACAACTACTAAGACTGTTGAGAATGCCATCGGAACAACAGTTGAAGTAACTGCTTCAACAAGCAGAACATCAACAAAGGTTGGGGATGCAACCGTTACAACATCAGCAACAGTTGCTACCGGAAGTGATATTGCACTTTCATTTACAGATGCTTCAGGCAAGAAGATTGACAGAGTTTCTCTTACAATAACATCTGTTGCAGCTGATGTTCTCACAAAAGTTACATCAGCTTTGGAGATTAATGGCAAGTCTGTAACTGCCGATGCTAAGAATATTGTAGCTGCAATTGAGATTTCAGCTACAGGATTCACAGGCGGTAAGGCTGTATTACCTCTTAAGGTAGATAATGTAGTTAAGGGAGAAGCTTTATATGCTATTCATATTAAGAATGGCGTAGCTGAGATAATTCCTGCAGTAGCTGTACAGAATGGAGTTGTTGTTATTTCAACATCTTCATTTTCACCTGTAATCATCGTTAAGGGCACTGCTCCTGCAGAAGCTTCCGATAACGATGATGACGATGATGATACACCTGTAACAATAGCTTCTAATACTGCAACTCCTGTTGTAACACCTGCTGCCACAACACCTGCTGTTGTAGCACCTTCAACAGCAGGCAGCACAACAGCAGCTGACGCTTCAACAGCAACATCACCAAAGACTGCTGACGCATTCCCTTATGTTCTTGCACTTGCAGCAATATGTTTCGCAGGTGCGGCATTATGCATCAGAAAGTCATCAATGACAAAGTAATTTTATATACGATATTATAGCCGATTTCATTAAAATCACCCACCCAGGTTAATGAGTGGGTGATTTTTTCATATTCGTAATATATTGTCAATTATATAACAATATTTTGTAAAAATTTGTTAACAAAAAATTTAAATTCTATTGAAATAAATATGCATTAATGATATTATTGATGTAAATTGGGAATGATTATTGTGCAATTAGCACAATAACATCCACGGAAGGAGAGGACAAATATGAGGAAGATGCTCAGAAAAGGTGTTGGAATTGCACTGGCAGCAGCATTAGCAATTGCTCCATTGCCAACATTCAGGGCAGCACAGGCATTTGCCGCAGAAGGAATTTCATTTACTGAAGTTGGCGGTTATGCAGAAGGTGCTTATGCAGAATTTACTACAGGACTTTCTGCAAAAGGTTACAATGCATATGTGAAGAAGTCATCGCAGGCTGATTCGGCATATGTAAAGCTTGATAACGAGCTTATACGTGTTTATCCGGATTATATCCGTGTAGATGCAGTAGGGCTTGAAGCAGGGGATTATGTTATTAAAATTGTTCCTGTATATGACGGAACAGAGAAGCCATCTGAAGCTGCAGCCACTGCAGCGCTCAGCGTGTACAGCCATGACAGAACCGGCTTTGCATGGGTTGATGGTACGGCATCAGGTGCATATAATGAAGACGGAACTCTTAAGAGTAATGCCGTTGTAGTATATGTGACAGAGGAGACAAAGGATACGGTATCTGCAACAGTCAGCGGAACAGTATGCTCAGGTGTACAGAATATTCTTACAGCATATAAGAAGGCAAAGACTAATGCAGCACCTCTTGATATCCGTATAATCGGCAATATTACAGATCCGGCTGTACTTGACAAGGGTGATCTTCTTGTAGATGGTGTACTTGCAGGTCTTACTATTGAAGGTATCGGTGAAGATGCAACAGCTAATGGCTGGGGTATCAGAATTAAGGGTTCGTCTAATGTTGAGGTCCGCAATCTTGGAATTATGAACGTCAACAGTGGTGAGGGCGACAATATAGGACTTCAGCAGAATAATAATCATGTATGGGTTCATAATTGTGATTTCTTTTACGGACATGCAGGAAGTGATGCAGATCAGGTTAAAGGGGATGGCGCACTTGATACAAAGACATCTACCTATATAACACATTCATATAATCATTTTTATGATAACGGTAAATGTAATCTTCAGGGAATGAAGTCTGAGAAGGAGACTAATTATATTACATATCATCATAACTGGTATGATCATTCAGATTCACGTCATCCTCGTATCAGAACCTGTTCAGTACATAGTTACAACAATTACTTTGATGGCAACGCCAAGTATGGTGTAGGTGTAACAATGGGTGCATCTGCATTTGTTGAGAATAATTACTTTAGGAATTGTAAATATCCGGTGCTCAGCTCAGGTCAGGGTTCTGATAAGGTTACAGGCGGAACTTTCTCAGGTGAGACTGGCGGTATAGTTAAGACATTTAATAACTACATTGAAGGTGCTAAGGCATTTGTAACATATCAGGATAATAATACTGAATTTGATGCATATGCGGTATCATCAGCTGACGAGCAGGTTCCATCATCGGTTAAGACACTCAGTGGCGGAACAGCGTATAACAACTTTGATACTTCATCAATTATGTATTCATACACAGCACAGTCACCTGAAGATGCTAAGGCAGCAGTAGTTGCAAGAGCGGGACGTGTTAACGGCGGTGACTTTAAGTATGATTTTTCCGGTAAGACATATCAGCAGAAGGATGGCAACGGAGTTATGCAGACTGTAACTGCAGACGAGTACTATCATGTTGATGATGAGCTTAAGGCTCTTGTAGTTAATTATAAGACATCACTTGTCGCTGTAGGTGGTAACCCACTTGGTGGTGGCGGAAGCACAACTCCTGTTGAACCAACGAAGCCATCTGAGTCAGAGACTAAGGCTACTGAAGCCGGAACTGAGGTATCAGGATCTACAGGTTCAACATCAGCAACAAAGCCATCAGGTGATTCCGGTACAACAACAGGAAGCTATGTACATAACTTCACTGCATCAGGCACAACAAGCTCTGTGTATACAATAACAGGTAACCTTGCAAGTAAGGGTACTGTTAATTATGCAGGACTTACACTTTCTAAGTGCCTTAAGATGGAGTCTTCTACAAGTATTAAGTTCGCAACTCCATCATCAGGTAAGCTTATTCTTGTGTTTGGTGGTTCAACAGCTGCTGCTAACAAGGCTGTTAAGGTTAACGGAACTAAGTATACATGCGATTCAGACGGAATTGCTACAATAGCGATTAGCGGTTCTAAGGATATTACAATCACAAAGGGCGATTCAATAAATCTGTTCTATATGAATTATGTAACAGATGGTTCTTCTGAGAATCCAAGTGAGCCGGCTACAGAGCCTTCAACAGAAGCTCCTACACAGAAGCCAACAGAGGCAGCTACAGAAGCCCCTACTCAGGCTCCTACACAGAAGCCGACAGAAGCAGCTACAGAAGCCCCTACAAAGCCGGCTGATAAGAAGAACGGTCTTCTCAAGAGTGACGATGGCAACTGGTATTATTATGTTGATGACGCTGTAGACACTTCAAAGACAGGCCTGGTCCAGAATTATGATGCTTGGTGGTATGTTGAAGGC
>CAMBEF010000012.1 GCA_945865495.1 uncultured Bacteroides sp.
AGCTCAAATATCCTTGCTCCTCTGTTAAGAAGCATATATCTTCTGCCGTCATCATCGTTAAATATTGATGGATCTATTCCATCCTCATCTATGATTGCAGGCTTGCTGTACGGTCCCTCCGGCTTATCACTGGACACAACAATCTGCTTTCTGTATACGGTACCGGTATCATTAAGCCTGTATGTAGCTGTAATATAAAATCTGCCTTCATAATAAGATATGTCGGGAGCCCAATAGCCTCTTCCGCCTTCAAGCTCATCAAGCATCGCCCACTGTGTATTGGTTATGGCATGTCCTATTATCTCCCAATGAACAAGATCCTTTGAATGTGAAACCGGTATACACGGAAAATATATAAATGACGAATTGACCATATAATAATCATCGCCGACTCTCACTATAGAAGGGTCAGGATAGAAGCCGGTTCTTATCGGATTACGGTACATCTGCGTGATTGGAGCCCCTGTTACCTCTTCGTAATACGCTTCGATATCCATAAATTTGTTATCGTGTGCAATATCATAAGGTGTCACAAGGTTAAAATCACCACTTACCGGAGACATTCCCACTTTCTCGACAAGATACTTTACGCACTTAAGGCTTCCGGACATTGTTGCGTAATGCAGTATATTGCGGTGATCCCTGTCCACCATATTCATGTTAGCAAGCGAATATTCCACAATATATCTTAAAATCTGCTCGTTACCACTCTTTGCCGCAAGAAATGCCATAGCAACACCATGTTCGTCTTCCCTGTTTATCTCTTTGGGATTCTCCTGTAATATCCTCTTAATCTGTGAAAGATTCTCGAGATATATTGCATTTTCCAGTTGATTAATCAATTATTCTCCTCCCATTAATCATCAACATTAGTCTATCAACATTGCAGGATCCTCATAATCGCTGTCCGGATCAATGAACAAATCTGCATATACTCCGCCAAGCTTCTTCATATCCTCCGCAATAAGCTGTGAGAATCTGTAAGCTCCTTCGTACTGAAGATGTGTGTCATCCTCCTTACCGTCAGGAAAATGCGGATATATGCCCGGTTCAACGTGCATAAACCACTTTCTCGTTGCCTTCTCGCCAAACTGTTCTATAAGTGCTTTGCTTGATGTACACAGATCAATAACCGGTACATTCTCACGCTTGCCAAGTTCTATCATCGCCTCAGGATAATCCAGATGCGTACCCTCAACAAGCGTCCTTCCGTCCTCATTGAACTTTCTTCTGTATAACGGAGTTATAAGCACCGGATGCGCACCATGCTTTCTTGCTACATCTATAAACTTGAGAAGATTCTCCTGATATGAACCAAAGCTCTCAGTATATCTGGATGGATCCTGCTTCTTCTCGTCATTATGTCCAAACTGTATAAAAAGAAAATCACCCTCGCCTATTCTTTTGTCTATTGCATCAAGACGTCCCTCAGCTATAAAACTCTTGGTACTTCTGCCATTCTGTGCATAATTCTCAATGCGTATGCTCTGCTTTACAAACAGTGCAAATGCCTGACCGATTCCTGTCTGTGGAAAGCTTGTATAATTATTCTGCTTTACAGTGGAATCCCCTGCCCAAAAAATCTTCGTATCCATATCATTCAATCTCCATTCTGACATATTCCTGCTCAATATGTTTACTCAATGAATTCATTTTACTACACTTTTTCACCAATTACCACATTTAAGCAACATATATACTGCCATTTTACAGAAAAGTTTGTGTCAAAAAAAGCTTCACCCAATGACATGTCATGCAAATGACACATCATCAGGCAAAGCCTTTATAATTCATATCATATTGTAGATACTATAGATTACTCCTTAACAGCACCTACGTTAACGCCCTGTACGAAGTAGTCCTGAAGGAATGGGTACATGATCATGAACGGAAGAATAGCAACGATAGTAGCTGCATTCTTAACTGTGTTAGGATCTACACCACCAACATCAGGCATATCGTTATCCATAACCAAGCTACGAAGCTTAATCTGGAAGTTGAACAGTGAGTTATCATTAATATAAATCTTGAAGTTTGTGTAATCGTTCCAGAATGTTACCATGAACATCAGTCCGATTGAGGCAATAGCTGCCTTTGAAAGAGGAAGTACAATCTTAAAGAAGATGCCCATTGGAGAACATCCATCAATCTGTGCTGCCTCGAACAAACTTCCCGGAATACCCTCGAAGAAGTTTCTCATAAGTACGAGGTTATATACATTGATAGCCAGTGGGAAGATAACGGCACCAAGTGTATTGAGGAGGTGCAGGTTCTTCATAACGAGGTATGTAGGAATCATACCACCATTGAATATCATTGTGAACAGTAACATATTAGCGAAGAAGTTACGTCCAGGCATCTCGTACTGAATAAGTACGTAAGCACCAAGCGTTGCCAGTGTAAGACCAAGCAATGAACCTACTGCTGTAACAAATACAGAAATAAGGAATGGCTTGTAAAGCACGGCATTAGTAACAACTTCCTTATAGCCATTGATAGAGAATACCTGTGGCCAAAATAACATACCATAACCAGCGCGGGCATCGAAGGAGTCAACGATGACCTTCCACATAGGGACAAGTATGATTAAAGAAATAAGTATAAAGACAATTGCGTTAACAATTGGGAATACTTTAACTTTCTTCTTTTTCTTCTTAACTACGATTTCACTCATTCTTCACACCCTCCTTACACAATACCGCGTCCGCGGACCTTCTTACTTGCATAGTTACAGATGATAACGAGAACACCACTGACAACCGAACGGAAGAGACCAACGGCTGTTGTATAACCGTAGTCAGGACGTCCACCACCGAATGTCTTGTAGTATACGAATGTCTGTAATACGTTAGATACATCATATACAGCATCGTTCATAAGTACGAATACTGACTCGAACAGGTTCATAACCTTGGCAAGGTTAAGAATGAATACTGTAATAATTGTATTAGTAAGTGCTGGCAGTGTGATATATCTCATCTTGTTGAAACGGTTCGCACCATCAATCTCAGCTGCTTCGTAAAGCTCAGGGCTGATACCTGACAGTGTAGCGAGGAAGAGGATTGTTCCCCAACCTGTATCCTTCCATACATTGATTACGAAATATGAACCAACCCAGTATCTTGGATCACCCAGGAAGAAGATACCATTGGATGGGTTACCACCAAACATACCAAGTACTTCAGCAAGGAATGTGTTAACCATACCTGATGAACTTGGTGCAAGGATAAGACGGAACAGAGATGCTGTAACAACCCATGACATAAAGTGAGGGAGGTAGATGATTGTCTGTACTGTCTTCTTAAATATAATGTTAGAAATCTCATGGAGCAGCAGAGAAATGATAACAGCTGCACCTGTGTTAAGGATGAGCTTTATAATACTCAGGTAAAGAGTATTCTTAAATGCTGTCCAGAAATAAATATCCGCTGTAGCCATCTCATGGAAATGAGTAATACCTATGTAATACGGATTAGTGATTTTATAACTTGTAAATGCGTAACGCAGACCAAGCATTGGCCAGTAGTTGAATAATAATACAAAGATCAGTGCCGGCAGGAACATAACATAGAACCATCTGTAGTAGTATACCATTGACCATACACTCTTGTTGATGGAGTTCGTCATGTACTTTGCGTCAACATTAATTTCCTTCTTAAAATACTTCAATAAATCGAAGAATACACCTATAATTGCGACTATCAGACCGATAATTACAACGAATGTACCCATACCGATACCGTTCTCTCCATTAGAAAGGAGATCACTAAGCATAACATTGTTATATTTGTTAATAACTGTACCGCCCTTGCCCTGCTGTCTTCCGGCATATTCAGCGAATGGTGATACGAAAAATGCTACTGCAAAAATTACGCCCGCAATTGCAGTTGTAATAATTGAAAGTTTTTCTTTCTTCGCTACGCAAAGAAGAATTGTTGCTACTAATGCAATCATATACAGATACCAGAATACAGGCATCTGGATATTCATAAAGCTGTAGGCTTTTTCAACATCTCCAGTATTCTGAACAAAAGGCAGTAGCCCACCTATAAACGCAATTACAGCACCGGCTATAGCAATTACCTTAAGATTCTGAGGTCCCTTATCGCTGACCTTGGCGCCGCACTTTGGGCACACTTTAGCATGTTTAGGTAACTCTGTATTACAAGACTTACATTGCATCTTTTTACCTTCCTTCTTTCCTAAAAATTTTCGTAATTCATTCAAGCCTACTTAAGAAAAGCTGCTTTAGACAGAATCTGCTTTCAGGTGGCTGCCCACCTGAAAGCAAACCTATCATGAAAAAACTAATTAAATCTAATTACTTGTTAAGTGACTTAAGAACTTCGTCAACCTTGTTGCCGACCTTGCTCTGGTATTCCTTGATACCATCAGCAGCTGACATCTCACCGTTAGCAACCTTACTTACGATGATGTTTCTCTGCTTGTTGATATCAGAGATGTTATCAGCCATCTCCTCTGTGTAAGGAACAGCTACAGCAACTGTTGAATTGTTAGCGAAGAACTCACCATTTGTCTTAGCTACATCTGTGATAGCCTTAGCACCTGGATCTGTTCCGTTCTTGAATGTTGCAAGAGCGAGGATTGGATCGATGTGGTTCTTCTTCATAAGACCTGTAGGCTTCTCAGGTGATGGAAGCATATGGAACTCGCCTTCCTTGTACTCTGTTGGCTTATCTTCCTTACCCTTAACTGTTACTGACTCAGCCTTTGTATCCCAGTGAGTACCCTTAGCACCATACTCCCAAGCTGTCTGAACGTCGCCGCCATCAAGCATTGTGTCGATGAAGTACTTAAAGATTCCTTCTGGATTCTCAGCGTGAGTTGTAATACACCAAGCTGGTGCAATACGCTCTACATATGTACCAAGTTCCTTGATAGGATTGATAGCGATAAGCTCGCTGTCAAGGCCCTTAGTTTCAAGCTGTGTCTTAAGTGTGTCAGCCCATGTACCAGCCCAGTATGTGAATACACCTGAGTTATCTGCATAGAACTTATCACGAGCGTTAGCTGTTGAGTTGTTAACTGATTCCTTATCAATTACGCCATCCTTAACAGCTGTCTGGATTCTTGTAAGAGCATCCTGCATCTCCTTCTGAGCGAATCCATCAACATACTTACCATCAGCTGCCTTATAGAATGAGTACTGCGCCTTCTGATAGAACTCTGGAAGGTAGTTTGTATAAGGAGCCTCTGGTCCGATGTAACCGGCTGAAGAAATAACTACGCTGTTCTTAGCCTGCTGCATATCCTTAAGAATCTTATAGTACTCGTCGAATGTAAGAGTCTTACCCTGGACATCTGATACCTGATGACCAGCAGCTTCAAGCCATGTCTTCTTAACATATGTACAGCATCCGTTACCACGATATGGTGAGAATCCGTACATTCTCTTCTGTCCGTCAAGACCTGTAACCTGAAGAGCGTTAAGTACGTTATCAGCTGTCTTGATAAGTCTTCCTGAGTTCTTTGTCTCAGAAGCATTCCAAGCATCTGTCATATCCCAAAGGTAACCTGATGATGCATACAGAGCATAGTAATCAGCTGAAAGCAGAACTACGTCTGGCATAGAATCTGTTGCGTTGAATGCATTACCTACTGCATCATAGTATCCTGAGTGATCTGGACGAATCCACTTAATATCGATTGTTCCGTCACCAAGAAGTGTCTTAAGGTATGCATAGAACTCCTTACCACCGTTTGTCTCAGTTACGACTGTGTTATCAACCATAACTGTGAATGACTTAGGCTGTGTTACTTCCTTAGCAGCTGTTGTACCGCTAGCAGCACTGTCTGTACTGTTGTTGCCACAAGCTGCAAGGCTCATTACTGATGTAAGTGTTAAACCTACAGCAGCCAGTTTCTTAACTGTCTTCTTCATAAAAATGAAACCCTCCTTTTTGGTTTTGAAGCCTTATGGCTTCATCCCCGACATTAGATTAATTTAATCGGTAGATACATAATAACATTTTTGTGTAATTTTAACAAGACCATTTTTAACAATTTGCGTATTTTTTTTGAACAAACTGTTAATCATTTGTGATAAATGCCTATTTATGGGGTTTTGCGCCACTTATAAAAAATGTATAAACTTCACATTTTTTTTCACATGAATGCATTTTTGGTGCCCTCGGAGTCCTCTATAGCAATACACATTATATGGTAAAAATGTCTAATTATGCCTTGTCTGCATGCACTTTAATTGTTGCATTTTGACATTTCATATGACAAATAGCGTCAAAATAAGCCGTTTTGTAATATTGCTTTATGATTTTTCACCAATCGCATTACACACTGACATTACATATGTAAAATCTCACCGGCATCTGTGTCCCTGTATATAAGCACTCCATCTTCGACATCCATCTCTGCCTGTCCCGATGTATTGTCTGTAACCTGCGTAATAAACTCATCCGTGATCTCCGGCACTGCCATTACACTTGCCGTTATTCTGTCAGTGTATTCCACATCTTCGAGCTCAAGTCCAAGCTGTAAGGCTATATGCTGTATTTTTGCAAGATTGCTGTAATCAAACGTAAGATTTATCTTTGAGCCTGTAAGCTGTTCCTTTATTCCCGCATCTGACAGTCCTTCGATGGCTGCCGATGTGTATGCGCGGACAAGCCCTCCGGTTCCAAGAAGTACCCCTCCAAAGTACCTTGTAACTATTATAAGGCAGTTATGCAGCTGCCTTCCGTGAATAACCTCCAGTATCGGCTTTCCCGCCGTTCCTGACGGTTCTCCGTCATCGCTGCACCTCTGCACCTCGTCGTGCGCACCAATCACCATTGCATAACAGTTATGGCGCGCATCCCAATACTGTTTACGAGCTTTCTCTATATATAATGAAGCTTCTTCCTCACTTTTAACAGGATAGACATTTGCTATAAATCTTGATTTTTTTTCAACTATCTCTCCGCTGCCGTTCCTGCTTATTATGTAAAAATGTTTCATGATGTTCCATCCTTTAACTAAAATCCTTGCAACCACTGTATTTATACAGCATAGCATACATTTGTGAATAAGTCATTTATATTTGTCAAAAATGAATGTGTGTGATATACTCACATCGTATATTATATTTTTTAAGGACAGGTGTTTTTATGAATTATGGCAGGAAAGGTGTACGCCAGAAGAAAAAGCAGCTAACGTCCACCGGAAGCAGGATAGGCACCAAGCTTGGTGTTAATATCTGTAAGATTCTTCTTGTATGTGCTGTCGCAGTAATTGTTGGCGGCGGATGTGTTGTTGCCGGTATGGTAAAAGGTGTCATTGACTCCGCTCCGGATATATCTACTATCGATGTGTCTCCTACAGGCTTTGCGACCAAGGTCTATGATAATGAAGGCAATGAGATACAGTCTCTTGTCGCATCAGGTTCTAACCGTGTTGCCAAGAGCATTGATGAGATTCCGGTATACCTGCAGCATGCTTTTGTTGTGCTTGAGGACGAACGTTTCTACGAGCACAGCGGTATTGATATACGCGGTATTGTACGTGCCGCTTCTGAAGTTGTTAAGACACACTCTCTTTCACAGGGTGCAAGTACAATTACACAGCAGCTTCTGAAGAATAATGTATTTAATGCGTATAATGAGAGTACATCTGAAAAAATCAAACGTAAGATACAGGAGCAGTATCTTGCAGTAAAGCTTGAGACAACAATGAGCAAAGACCATATTCTTGAGAATTATCTCAATACTATCAATCTTGCCAACGGCTATCTTGGTGTACAGGCTGCTGCTAACGGCTATTTTGATAAGGACGTTTCTGAACTGACTATATCGGAATGTGCCGTAATTGCTTCAATTACCCAGAACCCAAGCGGATACAATCCGATTAATTATCCAGAAAAGAATCAGAGGCGCCAGCGAGTATGTCTTGAGAATCTGCGTGATCAGGGTTACATCTCTGAAGCACAGTATCAGGAAGCTATTGCTGATGATGTGTACGCAAGAATTCAGGATTTACATACTGAAGAATCGGCATCAACATATTCTTATTTTGTTGATGAGCTGATCGAGCAGCTTTCACAGGATCTGCAGGAGCAGAAAGGTTATACTGAAACGCAGGCTCTTAATCTTATATATAAAGGCGGTCTGTCTGTATATTCTACTCAGGATTCCACAATGCAGGCAATTGCTGATTCAGTAATTAATGACCCGGCAAACTGGCCTGCGAATACCTACATTTCGATATCATACGCACTTACTGTTGATGATGCGAATGGCAAACGCCACAATTATTCCCAGTTGTCTTTGCAGAAATATTTCCAGACAACCGGAGGACGTGCTAATTTCAGTCTCACCTTCAACAGTCAGGAGGAGGCTCAGAAGTACGTTGACCAATATCGTGACGCTATACTTTCGCAGGGCAATACACTTGTAGCGGAGAATCTTTCATTTACCATACAGCCTCAGATATCATTTTCTCTGATGGATCAGTACACCGGAGAGGTCAAGGTTATAGTCGGAGGGCGAGGAGATAAGAACGGTAACAGAACACTTAACCGTGCAACAAGAACCGCAAGACAGCCGGGTTCTTCAATTAAGCCGCTTGTAGCTTATGGTCCCGCTCTTGATGTCGGTGCCATCACACTTGCTACAGCTATCGATGATGCGCCTTATTATTATCAGGGTGACGAGGCTAAGCTTGTAACTAACTACGAGAAGAACTATATGGGTCTTATAACTGTCCGTGAAGCTCTTAAGCGTTCACGTAACGTACCGGCCGTCAAGGTTCTTACTATGATAACTCCACAGGTTGGATTTACCTACCTGCAGAAGCTTGGATTTACCACATTGGTATCTCCTAAGGATGCTGTTAACGGTGTACATGATGTTGTTCAGTCTCTTGCACTCGGCGGTATGACAAAGGGGGTTACCAATCTTGACATGACTGCAGCGTATTCTGCGATAGCCAATAACGGTACTTACACAAAGCCTGTTTTTTATACCCAGGTATATGATCAGAATGGCAATCTTGTGATTGATAATTCGCAGACTGAGACAAGACGTGTGTTCAAGGAGACTACGGCATGGCTGCTTACCAATGCAATGGAAGATGTAATCAAATCCGGTACGGGTACTGCGGCTGCTATAGCTAACCAGCCGGTAGCCGGTAAGACAGGTACAACCAATGCAGACGGAGATATCTGGTTCTGCGGTTATACACCTTACTACACAGCTTCAATCTGGATTGGTTTTGATGACAATACAACCATGAAAACAAGCAATTATAAGCACCGTGAGATCTGGTCCAAGATAATGACCCAGATACATCAGGGGCTTCAGACGAAGGATTTTCCTTCCGTTGACAATATCGTCCAGTTATCTGATGTCTGCTCGCAGTCAGGAAAGCTTGCCGTGGAAGGTCTGTGTGACGCAGATCCACGAGGCAGTCAGGTTATCTCTGAATACTTTGCGGAGGATAATCAGCCAAAAGATCCTTGCGATACACACGTACGTGTCAATGTGTGTGATTTGTCAGGTATGGCAGCAAGCTCCTTCTGTCCTGCAACATCTTCACAGGTATTTATAAGGAAGCCTTCATCAAGTATTCTTAATGAAGAAGATGCTGCTGAATACCCTGTAGGGGATTCAGAATACACAATAACGGATTCTTATCTGAGCAATCTCTGTACTATGCATAACAAAGCAGTTACAGTGATGCCGGGAGTTACTCAGGGTACAACCGGTGTAACGCTTCCTACGCAGTCTGCGGTATCCGGAAGCCAGTCTGGCACAGCAGGTGTCTCCGGGCCGGCAAAGAGCACTGTTGCTGCTGGAAGCTCAGGCAGTGGTTCTTCCGGAAACAATAACAGTAATAACTCTCCGGTAAGCCGTACTAATCGTTAATCTGATTACTAATTTAAGCGGTGTTCATGCATAACGGACACCGCTTATTTCATAAAATACTAAAAAGGAAGGTACAGATATGATACGAACGCTACTGATAATTATTTTCCTCATTATATTTTTTATAATAAGCATTCCTCTTTTCCTCATTGAATGGCTCATAGGAAAGTTTAATCCCCACGCTAAGGACCTCAGTTCTTTAAGAATCGTGCAGGCGGCCTTCAAAATAATATGTTTTATTGGCGGAATACACACAACCGTAATCGGATATGAGAATATTCCAAAAGACAGGCCGGTACTTTTTATCGGCAACCATCGCGGTTTCTTTGATACAATTATCTCATACTCCATGATGCCTGGAATTACGGGATTCGTTGCCAAAAAGGAGATTGAAAAGGTTCCTCTTCTCCGCGTATGGATGAGATATCTTCACTGCCTTTTCCTTGACCGCGCCAATATCAAAGAGGGACTAAAGACAATACTGAAAGGCATTGATGAAGTAAAAGCAGGTATCTCCATGGTAATATTTCCTGAGGGTACGCGCAATAAGGGTGATGGTATCATGCCTTTCAAAGAAGGAAGTTTTAAGATTGCTGAAAAATCCGGCTGCCTTATTATTCCGATGGTACAGAATAATACCTCAGCTGCATTCGAGGATCATCTTCCATTCATCAGACGTACACACACCATTATTGAATTTGGCACACCAATAGACCTTAACACTCTGTCAAAAGAAGACCGCAAGGCAATCGGTGTTTATACACATTCAATCATGCTCAAAATGTACGAGAAAAATCAGTCTCTTGTATAAAATGATACTTGTTTTACAGCCCACAATGTAGTATAACTATTAAGTATGGTTATTCTTGATATATTGGATAATCACGTTCAGAATTACGTATATGGAGGAATTTACACAATGGCAGTATGGAAGATTGTTCTAATTGTTGTCCTCGTTGTTCTCGCAGCACTTTTCATTGCCCTTCTTATTATCGGCAATAAGATGCGCAAAAGACAGGAAGAACAGCAGGCACAGATTGATGCAGCCAAGCAGGTTATGTCAATGCTTATAATTGACAAAAAGATAATGAAGATGTCGGAAGCAGGTCTTCCTAAGATTGTAATGGATCAGACCCCTAAGTACATGAGACGAACTAAGCTTCCTATTGTTAAAGCTAAGATTGGTCCTAAGGTGATGACACTTATTGCTGATAATAAGGTATTCGATGAGCTTCCTGTTAAGGCTGAGGTCAAGGCTGAAGTAAGCGGTATCTATATTGTTGGTCTCAAATCAGTCCGTGGTGGCAAGGTTGCTCCTGCTCCAGCCAAGAAGAAAGGCTTTATGGCTAAGTTAAGAGACAAAGCCCAGAAGACTCTTGATGAAGATAAGGCAAGAAGAGATGCTGAAGAAAAATCAGCCAAGAAAAACAAAAAGAAGTAATTTGATTGCAGATAATATTTAACACATATCAAAATACCGGCATACAATTCGTAGTATGAATAATTCTTTATTACGAATTGTATGCCGGTATTTTGTATTTTTACAGAGATGGATTGAGAAAAGCAAAAGGCTTTTCCGGGTCAGAATTGACAAACTGCATAAGCATGTATGCACATCGTATCGAAAGCTCTTCTTCCTGCAATATTCTGAGTGCCTCCCTCTTATCTGCAAGCACCGGTTCTATTGCTTCAGATGCTTCAGGCTTCTTATCTGAAATCTCTCCTGACGCATATCCAAACGTCAAAGCGTTGCTTTCATCGCAAAGCCCCTGTGCCTGAAAGAAAGCTCTTCTAAAAGCTTCCAGACCTCCCTCATATTCCCTGAATGTAAGACCTGTCTCTTCCTTAAGCTCTCTTGAGGCAGTCATTGCTATCGTCTCCTCAGGCTCTATAAGGCCTGCCGGCAATTCGTATATGTATCTGTCCAGTGGATACCTGTATTGCTTTATAAGCACAATTCTGTCGCTTGGGCACTCTGTTACAGCGTATATAACAGCACAGTCGGGCGATGTTGAACTTGTCTGACAGGCCAGCTCCCCGTCATTCTTTCTGGTCGCAAAATAATATCCAAATGTCTTTCCATTCCTGTCAACCGCATCCATCTTATACATATTGAGAAATGGATTATCCGTCTGCTTTGTTATTGCAGTATATGTAGGTCTCATATAAATCCTCTTATAACGCTTGCATTCTAGTAGTACATTGTGTTAAACGCCGATGCCGCACTTACTCCGACAACCATATAAAATACTACAATTAACACTATCATAACCACAGCAATTATAAGAGATGCAAGACAGTAATTCTTGCGGCTCTTATTACCTGAGCCAAAAGCCCACACAAGCAGCATTATAAAGTTAACAACCGGAATCATGAGAACTATCATGGTTCCTATCCAGCCCCCAACTGATAATGGCTGGTCATTAGGATCCTGCCATGCCGTATTGGCTGCACCATATTGAGGCTGATACATCTGCTGCATCGGCGGTATCTGCTGTTGCGGCTGATACTGCTGCATCGGTGGCACCTGCTGTTGCTGCTGTGCCTGCCCCAGATTCATCGTGTTATACGCAAATGGATCATTAGCTGTGTTCTGAGCCGCATCATCCGTTGTCACAGTAACGTCAGAACTGTTCTCAACCTGACTATCGCTATCATTCACTGAATTGTCCTGAGCTGCGTCCTGTGCTGTAGCTGTGTTCTGAACTGTAGCTGTGCCCAGCTGCTCATCCCCCTGATTGCGTGTTCCACAGTACGGACAGAATAATGCATCGTCTTTAATCTCCTGTCCGCAGGTTATACATTTTTTCATAAACCTTCCCTCCATATCCTATTGTCTGTATGTATGTTCATATACATTCTAATTAATTATATAAGATAGCACCAGATTTTTCAATAAACATATCTGCCTATTATTCTTCATCTGCATGTAAAAAAGCTGCCATTGCGGAACTGTTATTCCGAAATGGCAGCTTTGTAATTATTCTTCTGTACTGTTATCAGCTGCAACTGTTGCTGCATCTGCTTCAGTATCATCTGTATCCTCTGAAAGATTGAGTTCATAATCACCGTCATAATTCTCAATCTCATTGTATACACGCCCTGTATCAATCTTAACATTGCGGTAACGACGGAGTCCTGTACCGGCAGGAATAAGCTTACCGATGATGACGTTCTCCTTAAGACCGATAAGTGGATCGACCTTACCGTTAATTGCTGCTTCAGTAAGAACCTTCGTTGTCTCCTGGAATGAAGCTGCTGAAAGGAATGAGTTAGTAGCAAGAGATGCCTTAGTAATACCAAGCATAATAGGTGTTCCTACTGCCTGCTCCTTACCCTCTTCTTCAAGTCTCTCATTAGTCTCATTAAAGTCAAGGACATCAACTGTTGTTCCCGGAAGGTATTCTGAATCACCTGCTGATTCGATTCTTATCTTCTTAAGCATCTGACGTACAATAAGCTCGATATGCTTATCGTTGATTTCAACACCCTGAAGACGGTAAACCTTCTGTACCTCACGGATCATGTAATCCTGAACTGCACGTACGCCCTTAATCTTAAGAAGATCATGTGGGTTAACGCTACCTTCTGTAAGCTCATCACCAGCTTCAAGAACAGCACCGTCAAGAATCTTGATTCTTGATCCGTAAGGGATAAGATAAGTCTTTGACTGGCCACTCTCGTTATCTGTAATGATAATCTCGCGCTTCTTCTTTGTATCCTTAATTGTGGCAACACCACCGAACTCAGCAATAATTGCAAGTCCCTTTGGCTTTCTTGCCTCAAAAAGTTCTTCTACTCTAGGAAGACCCTGTGTAATATCATCACCGGCAACACCACCGGTATGGAAAGTACGCATAGTAAGCTGTGTACCAGGCTCACCGATTGACTGCGCAGCGATAATACCAACTGCCTCACCTACCTGTACAGCCTGACCTGTTGCCATGTTGGCACCATAACACTTGGCACATACACCGATATGTGAACGGCATGTAAGGATTGTTCTGATCTTAATCTTCTGAATGCCTGTCTTTAAGATAGCTTCTGCTCTCTTAGGAGTAACCATATGGTTAGCTGCAACAATTACTTCACCTGTTGCAGGATCCTTAATATCCTCAGCAAGATATCTTCCTGTGATACGATCCTTAAGAGACTCTATCATCTCCTTGCCCTCTGTGAACTCTGTTACATACATACCAGGAATCTCCTTGCGGTTCTCGGCACAGTCTGTCTCACGTATAATCTGCTCCTGAGAAACGTCAACAAGACGTCTTGTAAGGTAACCTGAATCGGCTGTACGAAGAGCCGTATCAGAAAGTCCCTTTCTGGCACCATGGGCTGAGATGAAGTATTCCAGTACATCAAGTCCTTCACGGAAGTTAGACTTGATAGGAAGTTCGATTGTACGACCTGATGTATCAGCCATAAGTCCTCGCATACCTGCAAGCTGCTTAATCTGCTGATTAGAACCACGGGCACCTGAATCAGCCATCATGAAGATGTTGTTATATTTATCGAGACCTGAAAGAAGGGCATCTGTAAGAGTTGCATCAGTCTCCTTCCAAACCTCTATTACTTCCTTATATCTCTCTTCTTCTGTAATGAAACCACGACGATAGTTCTTGGCAATCTTCTCGATTGTGCTCTCAGCATCGGCAATAAGCTGCTTCTTCTGCTCAGGCACTGTCATGTCAGAAATAGAAACTGTCATGGCAGCTCTTGTTGAATACTTATAACCGATAGCCTTGATATCATCAAGAACTTCTGCTGTACGTGTAGAACCATGTGTATTGATAACCTTCTCAAGGATAGCCTTAAGCTTCTTCTTACCTACATGGAAATCAACCTCAAGTGCGAGGAAATTCTCAGGCTTGCTTCTGTCAACGAATCCAAGATCCTGTGGAAGAATCTCGTTGAAGAGGAATCTTCCGAGTGTTGACTTAATCACACCTTCAACTATCTCGCCTTCAGCATTCTCTTTCTGAACCTTAACATTGATAATTGAATGGAGTGTTATAACACCGTTCTCATATGCAAGGATTGCTTCATTAACGCTCTTGAAATACTTACCTTCACCCTTAACACCCGGTCTTTCCTGTGTAAGGTAATAGATACCAAGTACCATATCCTGTGAAGGAACGGCAACAGGACCACCATCTGAAGGTTTCAGAAGGTTGTTAGGTGACAGGAGAAGGAAACGGCACTCTGCCTGTGCTTCTACTGAAAGTGGAAGATGGACAGCCATCTGGTCACCATCGAAATCGGCATTGAATGCTGTACATACAAGTGGATGCAGCTTAATAGCCTTACCTTCTACAAGGATTGGCTCAAACGCCTGAATACCAAGTCTGTGAAGTGTAGGGGCACGGTTAAGCATAACCGGATGCTCTTTAATGACATCCTCAAGTACATCCCATACTTCAGTCTCAAGTCTCTCAACCATCTTCTTGGCACTCTTAACATTGTGTGCCTTACCGCTTGTTACAAGCTCCTTCATAACAAAAGGCTTGAAAAGCTCAATTGCCATCTCCTTAGGGAGACCACACTGATATATCTTAAGTTCAGGACCTACAACGATAACTGAACGTCCTGAATAGTCAACTCGCTTACCAAGGAGGTTCTGACGGAAACGTCCCTGCTTACCCTTTAACATATCTGAAAGTGACTTCAGAGCTCTGTTACCCGGACCTGTTACAGGACGTCCTCTTCTACCATTATCAATAAGTGCATCAACTGCTTCCTGAAGCATTCTCTTCTCATTACGGACAATGATATCAGGAGCTCCAAGTTCCTTAAGTCTTGCAAGACGATTGTTACGGTTAATGATTCTTCTGTAAAGGTCATTAAGATCTGATGTAGCAAAACGTCCGCCATCGAGCTGAACCATAGGTCTTAAATCCGGTGGAATTACAGGAATTGCAGTAAGTATCATCCACTCAGGCTTATTACCTGACTCTCTGAATGCCTCTACAACCTCAAGCCTCTTAACTATTCTTACTCTCTTCTGGCCTGAAGCATCTGCAAGTTCTGACTTAAGCTGTGCTGAATCCTTCTCAAGATCAATCTTCTGAAGGAGTTCCATAATAGCTTCCGCACCCATGCCTACTCTGAATGCACTGCTTCCATACTGGTCGCATGCTTCTCTGTATTCTGCCTCTGAAAGGATCTGCTTATCAGCAAGATTAGTCTCACCTCTGTCAAGCACAATATATGAAGCGAAGTACAGAACCTTCTCAAGTACACGTGGAGAAAGATCAAGAATCAGACCCATACGGCTTGGGATTCCCTTAAAATACCAGATATGTGAAACAGGAGCTGCAAGTGCGATGTGACCCATACGCTCACGACGTACGCTGGCCTTAGTGACCTCAACGCCACATCTGTCACAGATAACGCCTTTATATCTGATCTTCTTATATTTTCCACAATGACATTCCCAGTCTTTGCTGGGTCCGAAGATTCTCTCACAGAACAGTCCATCCTTCTCAGGCTTAAGTGTTCTGTAGTTGATGGTCTCCGGCTTAGTTACCTCGCCGTGAGACCACTCCATAATCTTCTCTGGAGAAGCAAGACCAATCTTGATAGAATCAAATGTCATTGGCTGATATGTTTCATTTGTTGTTTCTTGTGACATTTCCCGCACTCCCTTCTTATTCTTCATCACCTGAGTAATCATCATCATAATCATCCATTACAACATCATCTGATGATTCTTCAGGCTCTTCATTCTCAAAGCCTTCTTCGCCTATTGTCTGTGCAGTATATCCATGATCTCCAAGGTCACCATCCTGCTTATAGCTCATTCCGGCATCCTCATAGATACGCTTGAAATCACCTTCACTATAATCAACATTCTCCATGATATCAACTTCTTCACCATTCTCATCAAGAACCTTAACATCAAGTGCAAGTGACTGGAGTTCCTTAAGGAGTACCTTGAATGACTCAGGGATACCCGGTTCAGGAATATTATCACCCTTGATAATTGCCTCGTAAGTCTTAACACGTCCGATAACATCATCAGACTTAACTGTAAGAATCTCCTGCAGTGTGTAAGATGCGCCATAAGCCTCAAGAGCCCAAACCTCCATCTCACCGAAACGCTGTCCACCGAACTGAGCTTTACCACCAAGTGGCTGCTGTGTTACGAGTGAGTAAGGACCTGTTGAACGTGCATGAATCTTATCATCAACAAGGTGATGCAGCTTAAGGTAATGCATGTGTCCGATAGTAACAGGGCTGTCGAAGTACTCACCTGTACGTCCGTCGCGAAGTCTTACCTTACCGTCACGTGAGATAGGAACACCCTTCCACTCTGCACGATGATCCTTGTTCTCCTCAAGATAAGCAAATAATTCATCATTAATCTTGCCCTTGCGCTTAGCAACGAACTCATCCCATTCAAGGTTAACATAGTCGTTGGCAAGATCAAGAGTATCCATAATATCATGCTCATCAGCACCATCAAATACAGGTGTTGAAATATTAAATCCAAGAGCCTTCGCTGCAAGGCTGAGGTGAATCTCAAGCACCTGTCCGATATTCATTCGTGAAGGCACACCCAGAGGGTTAAGCACGATATCAAGAGGTCTTCCGTTAGGAAGGAATGGCATATCCTCTACAGGAAGAATTCTTGAAACGACACCCTTGTTACCATGACGGCCGGCCATCTTATCACCAACAGAAATCTTTCTCTTCTGGGCAATATAGATACGGACTGTCTGGTTAACACCCGGTCCTAATTCATCTCCGTTCTCTCTTGTGAATACCTTGGCATCAACAACAATACCATATTCACCATGAGGCACCTTAAGTGATGTATCTCTTACTTCTCTTGCCTTCTCACCGAAGATTGCACGGAGAAGTCTCTCTTCTGCTGTAAGCTCTGTCTCACCCTTAGGTGTAACCTTACCTACAAGAATATCTCCTGCACGAACCTCGGCACCGATACGGATAATACCTCTCTCATCAAGATCCTTAAGTACATCATTACCTACACCCGGAACGTCTCTTGTAATCTCTTCCGGTCCGAGCTTTGTATCTCTTGCCTCTGTCTCGTACTCTTCTATATGAACTGATGTATAAACATCATCCTGAACAAGTCTTTCACTAAGAAGTACGGCATCCTCGTAATTGTAACCTTCCCATGTCATGAAACCGATCAGAGGGTTCTTACCTAATGCAATCTCACCATTCTTAGTTGATGGTCCGTCTGCGATAACCTGTCCCTTCTCAACCTTATCACCCTTGAATACAATAGGTCTCTGGTTGTAGCAGTTACTCTGGTTACTTCTTGCAAACTTAGTAAGACGGTATACATCTCTGCCATCCTTAGTCTTGACTGCTATCTCTTTAGATGTTGAATACTCAACAACACCTGCTTCCTTAGCAACAACACATACGCCTGAATCGACAGCAGCCTTATACTCCATACCTGTACCTACAACAGGAGCTTCTGTTGTAAGAAGAGGAACGGCCTGACGCTGCATGTTAGATCCCATGAGGGCACGGTTAGCATCATCGTTCTGGAGGAAAGGAATCATTGATGTAGCAACTGAGAATACCATTCGTGGAGAAACGTCCATAAGATCAAGCTTGCTCTTAGGGAATTCTGATGTCTCTTCACGATAACGGCCTGATACGGAATTCTTTACAAAATGTCCGTCCTCATCAAGTTCAGCATTAGCCTGTGCTACATAGAAATCATCTTCCTCATCCGCTGTAAGGTAACGTACTTCGTCTGTTACTCTTGGATTCTGTGGATCCGACTTATCGATAAGGCGATATGGAGCCTCAATAAATCCATACTCATTAATTCTTGCATATGATGCAAGTGAGTTAATAAGACCGATGTTAGGTCCTTCAGGTGTCTCGATAGGACACATTCTGCCATAATGTGTATAGTGAACATCTCGTACTTCGAATCCGGCACGATCTCTTGAAAGACCGCCAGGACCAAGTGCTGAAAGACGTCTCTTATGTGTCAGCTCACCAAGAGGGTTATTCTGATCCATGAACTGTGACAGCTGTGAACTTCCGAAGAACTCCTTAACTGCAGCCGTAACAGGCTTGATATTAATAAGGTTCTGAGCTGAAAGACCGCTCTGATCCTGTGTCTGCATTCTCTCACGGACAACTCTTTCCATTCTTGAAAGACCGATTCTGTACTGGTTCTGAAGGAGTTCACCTACAGCACGGATACGACGGTTGCCAAGGTGATCGATATCATCCTTTGTACCGATTCCATATTCAAGATGGAGATTGTAGTTAATAGATGCAAATATATCTTCTATAGTAATATGCTTAGGAATAAGGTCATTAACATTCTTCTTAAGAAGTGTCTTAATATCATCTTCCTCATTCTCAAGTAAAGTCTTCAGTACAGGGAAGTATACAGGTTCAACGATGCCAAGTTCCTTAGCCTCATCTTCTGTTATATCTACCCACTTTGTAACATCAACCATAAGGTTAGAAAGCACCTTAACCTTACGCTCTTCTGTCTGGATATATACATATGGTACAGCTGCATCCTGGATTGTCTGTCCGATCTCTCTTGTAACAACCGTTCCTGCAGGGAAAGTCTCACCTGTCTGTTCGATAACAACATCTTCAGCAAGTGTCTGTCCTGCAATTCTTGTTCTGAAGTTAAGCTTCTTATTGAACTTATAACGTCCAACCTTAGCAAGATCATATCTTCTAGGGTCAAAGAACATAGCCTGAATAAGGCTTTCAGCATTATCTACTGAAACAGGCTCTCCCGGACGAATCTTCTTATAAAGTTCTGTAAGACCCTTCTCATGGTCTGTTGATACATCCTTCTCAATTGTAGCAAGGAGCTTTGGCTCATCACCAAATATATTAATAATATCCTCATTGCTGCCATTAATCATGGCATTATCCTTAGTTGGTGTAAGAAGTGCACGAATAAGCACTGTTACAGGAACTTTACGTGTTCTGTCGACACGTACATAGAAAATGTCATTAGAATCTGTCTCGTATTCCAGCCATGCACCACGGTTAGGAATTACCGTACATGAATAGAGTTCCTTACCAATCTTGTCATGCTGGATATCATAATATATACCAGGGGAACGTACTAACTGGCTTACAATAACTCTCTCTGCGCCATTAATGACAAATGTACCCGTTTCAGTCATCAGCGGAAGATCACCCATAAAAATCTCATGGTCTTTCATCTCGCCTGTCTGCTTATCCTGAAGCCTTACCTTGACACGCAACGGAGCTGCATAAGTAGCATCTCTTTCTTTACACTCTTCAATAGTATACTTTGCCTCATCCGTACAAAGTCTGAAACCTGTAAAATCCAGGCTCCAGCGACCGCTGTAGTCGCCTATTGGAGAAATGTCATTAAAAGCTTCATTGAGACCTTCGTCCAAAAACCACTGATATGAATTCTTCTGAACTTCGATTAAGTTTGGCATCTCAAGAACTTCTTTCTGCCTTGAGTAACTCATTCTGACATTATTGCCAAACTTCTTTGGACGTATTCTGTTCTTTTCCATCGACGTTTCACCCCTATGCTTAGTTTATTAAACACATTGACGGCAGGCTCCCAAGCCTCCGGGAGCACACAAGCTGCTGCCCTGTCCTAAAAAAAGGCATAAACAGCCTATCTCGCCACAATAGTGCATTGTTCATGATATCATATTTGTCAAGTAAATGCAAGCATTATTTTTCATTATATTTCCTGAATATTTATATTATCACAAAAAACGGCACCCACATAAGTGGATGCCGTTCAATAAACTCAATCTGATATCCGTTATAATTACTTAAGAGTAACCTTAGCGCCCTCAGCCTCAAGCTTCTTCTTGATTTCCTCAGCCTCTTCCTTAGCTGCTGCTTCCTTAACTGTCTTAGGAGCGTTATCAACGAGATCCTTTGCTTCCTTAAGTCCAAGACCTGTGATCTCACGAACAACCTTGATAACCTTAACCTTGTTTGCGCCAGCTTCTGTAAGCTCTACATCAAACTCTGTCTTCTCCTCAGCTGCTGCTGCGCCAGCACCTGCTGCTGCAACTACAACGCCTGCTGCTGCAGATACGCCGAACTCTTCCTCACAAGCCTTAACGAGATCGTTAAGCTCTAATACTGATAAACCTTTGATTACTTCGATAATTTCCTGAGTTGTCATTATTATAATCTCCTTTTCGATATAATTAATTAAATGTAAATGTTAACCTTATGCAACTTCTTCCTGCTTCTCAGCAATCTGCTTAATAACACGAGCAAAGTTTGTAACAGGTGACTGGATGCTTCCAAGGAACTTGGCAAGCAGTTCGTCTCTTGATGGAATTGTAGCGATAAGAGAAATTCCCTTAGCGTCATAATATGTTCCCTCAACTACGCCTGACTTTAACTCGAGTGCTTCAGCTGTCTTACCAAAATTGTAAAGGATTCTTGCCGGAGCTGTTGCATCATCTGCGCTGATTGCAATAGCTGTAGGTCCGTCGAGTTCTGCACTGAGTGCCTCAAACTCTGTACCTGCGATTGCACGCTTGATGAGTGTGTTCTTGTATACCTTGTATACAACACCAGCCTCTCTTAACTGCTTACGGAGCTGTGTATCCTGTTCTACTGTTAATCCACGGTAGTCAACAAGTACAGCACCCTTCGCATCCTTTAAGAAACCAGCGATCTCGTCTACAATCGGCTGCTTAAGCTCTACTTTAGCCATGATATTTACCTCCTGTCAGATTTTGACTGCCGAACCATCTTAACATCGGTTCGCATCAAATCGACATTATAAGAAAAGCCCCGTCTGCACACAGACGAGGCTATAATCTCAAACACTAATGATTTGATTGATTCCTCGGCAGGCGTGTTACCTTTGACCCTTGCGGGACCTAGCTGTCTTCGGCAGTTCATTACTTGTAATACTATAACTTATTATCTATAGAATGTCAATTGTTAATTTTAATTAACCAACAAACTTTGCTGTGTTAACCTTAACACCAGGACCCATTGTTGAAGCTACTACTACACTTCTGAGGTACTGACCCTTCAAAGATGATGGCTTAGCCTTAACGATTGCATCCATAATTGCCTGGAAGTTGTCCGCTAACTGCTCCTCAGTAAATGAAGCTTTACCGATTGGCACATGAATGATATTTGTCTTATCAAGTCTGTACTCGATCTTACCAGCCTTGATATCGTTGATTGCCTTTGTAACATCCATTGTTACTGTACCAGCCTTAGGGTTTGGCATTAAGCCCTTAGGACCAAGTACACGTCCGAGACGACCAACAACGCCCATCATATCAGGTGTAGCAACAACTACGTCGAAATCAAACCAGTTATCGTTCTGGATCTTAGGGATAAGCTCCTCACCGCCAACATAATCAGCACCTGCTGCCTCAGCCTCAGCTACCTTATCACCCTTAGCGAATACGAGAACCTTTACAGTCTTACCTGTTCCGTGTGGAAGTACGACTGCACCACGGATCTGCTGGTCTGCATGACGTCCGTCACATCCTGTTCTGATGTGTGCTTCGATTGTCTCATCAAACTTAGCTGTAGCTGCCTTCTTAGCAAGAGCTACTGCTTCTGTTGTATCATATAAAGCTGCGCGGTCAATAAGCTTTGCAGCCTCTACATATTTCTTTCCTCTTTTCATTATGAACCTCCTGTGGTATTAGTGGCTGTGTAAATGTGCTAAGTGTATACTTTACACACGTCTCCCACTTTTCAATATATCTTCAAGATATTATATTCAATCCTCTGTCGGGATTAGTCCTCAACTGTGATACCCATGCTTCGTGCAGTACCGGCGATCATGCTCATAGCAGCCTCAAGGCTTGCTGCATTAAGATCCGGCATCTTAAGTTCTGCAATCTTCTGAATCTCAGCCTTAGAAATTGTAGCAACCTTATCCTTATTAGGAACGGCTGAACCACTCTTAAGCTTGCATGCCTTCTTAAGAAGAACAGCAGCCGGCGGAGTCTTCGTGATGAAGCTGAAGCTTCTGTCTGCGTATACAGTGATGACAACAGGAATTATTAAATCTCCCTGGTCAGCTGTCTTTGCGTTAAACTGCTTTGTAAATTCGACGATGTTAACACCATGCTGTCCAAGTGCAGGACCAACAGGTGGTGCTGGTGTCGCTTTTCCGGCAGGAATCTGCAATTTGATATAACCTGTTACTTTCTTTGCCATTGTTATGACCTCCTAAAATATTACCTTACATCTTTTTTACTTCTGAGAAACTTATCTCAACCGGTGTTTCACGGCTGAACATATCGACATTAATAGTAACTGTCTGTCTGCTCTCATTGACGCTCTGGATTGCCTTAACTGATCCGGCCCATGCGCCTCCTGTGACTGTTACAATGTCACCAACCTTAAGATTGACAACCACGTTCTTGTCAGACTCTGAACTGTCGTTGCTTGTAAGACCATAAGGTTTCATCTCTTCTTCCGTGAGCGGTACCGGTTTAGATCCAGGACCTACAAAACCTGTCACACCACGGATATTGCGTACCACATACCAGGTATCTTCGTTCATGACCATATTAACAAGAACGTATCCCGGGAATATTTTTCTCTCGACAGCCTTCTTAGTGCCATTAGCCCTAAGTTCATATACTGTCTCTACCGGAACCCTGACATCAAGTATCTGATCTTCAAGATGTCTGTTGGCTATTGTCTTGCTAATACTGTCCATAACCTTATTCTCATAGCCGGAATAAGTGTGAACAACATACCAACGTGGTTCTGAATTCACTTCTGCCCTAACTTCGCTTACTTCTGAATTTGTTTCTGCCATCTTATCACCCTCAACTTATTTTATCAGGAACTCGAGTCCGTATCTGATAATAAAATCTAATCCTGCTGTTATTAATCCCAGCAATACGGAGACAACCAATACAGCAACAGTTTCCTTAGTAAGTGTCTTCTGATCCGGCCAGCTTATATTCTTGAATTCAGCCTTAAGACCTTTGAACCAACTCTTCTTGGTCTTGCCCTTAGCAGTGTCACTCATAGAATCCTCCTACCATCTCCTGCCGCATGTCAATGCCATACATGCATCGGAGACAACTGTCATACTAATTACTTTGTTTCCTTGTGTAATGTGTGTGACTTACAGAATCTGCAATACTTCTTTGTTTCCATTCTGTCCGGATGAGTTTTCTTATCCTTCGTCATGTTGTAATTACGCTGCTTACACTCTGTACATGCCAATGTTATCTTTACGCGCACAACCATCCACCTCCATTAATTTTCTTTGATGATGCTGTATGCTTATGTAGCCATATTCATACTGCACCGCAAAAGGCTTTTTTTAGGCATAAAAAAAAGACCTCTTCCATAGCTAGTCTAATATATCACAGTTACAATGCAACGTCAATAAATTTTTCAAAATTTAGTAGTGACAATTCACTTTTCTCCTATTATAATATGTGTATCAGAAAAAGTCACGATTTTTTCACATTTAATATAAAGTAATAATAAAAATATTCCGAAATGGATTTCGGATTGTTATTACATTTTCTTAAATCATACAGACAAGGAGGTGACCTGTTATGATAAGCAGTGCATACAGCTATTATCTTTCCCAATACGCCGCACGTGAGACTGCAAGAACAGATAATGCAGCACGCAGACCGAGCGATTTGCGCCGTGCATATAACAAGATGCTTGGCATTAACAGGCTCGCTCCTGCATATAAGACCGACGTCTCACTTGAGGCACAGAAGTATGCAATAGACCTTAAGGAGAATGCACGTGAATTAAGCAGCATTGCCGACGAATTATCCGGAAGTGACGATGACAGCCTGATAATCAGGCAATCGGCAATATCTGATAATCCCGAAGCAGTAAGCGCCGTCTATGTCGGAAACGGTGACTCCGGAGCTTCATCATTCAGCGTAAGCGTGCATCAGCTCGCAACAACGCAGATTAACACCGGCAATTTTCTGCCGCCGTCATCGAAGCTTCTTGAACCGGGTGATTATTCATTCGACCTTAACATGTCCGACATAACATACGAATTCGAATTCGGTGTCAGTGACAATGACAATTC
>CAMBEF010000013.1 GCA_945865495.1 uncultured Bacteroides sp.
GTTTCTTCCGTCAAGTATAAAGATCTCAAAGTTCTTGGCTGTTATGACCTCGTCATATCCGTCTCCGTCTATATCGTAAATCTGCATAGGCATATCCGCAGATATTGTTCCTATCTCCGTGTTGGAAGTCGGCTCACCATAACGCCACAGGACATTGCCGTCAAGATCAATTGCCGTGAGGCAGCTTATCGTGCCGTACGCATCCCTGTTAACTCTCTTCTGGCACTGGGCAAGAACTATCTGATATTCACCGTTGCCGAGGAGATGTCCAAAACGTACCTGCCTGCCGGTTCCAAAATTCCTTAAGTCTATCTTCTTCAGCAGCTTCATCTTAGGGTACTTCTGCTGTTCTTCCGCACACAAGTCGCTGTATGCTTTCCTTGCGGCGTCAATCTGTGCTGCCGTCTCATCAGTCACAGTAACATTGACATATTCAAACTGCGTCGGTATCGTTGCCGTGATTGCCGCTTTGCCACCCTGTAATGCATATTCCGTATGTACGTCAAAATATGCCTTGCCGTTGACACTGCATATCACATGGTCGCCGCTTATGGATGCTTTCATCACATAATAGTCATCGCAGTTGTATGCAAATGCAGCGCGCTCAATAATCTCTACCTGTTCCTTATGTCTGTACTCAAGTCTTAATTCGCCCTCTTCAAATACAAGTACAAGCAGATTGGCGGAATTCTGACAGCAGAAGCCTATTCCTGCATTCCCCCACTTAGTTGTGAACATTCTGAGTTTCACCTCAAGCTCGTAGTCCTTCCAGAATCTGTCACCACTTGTAAGCATCGGAAATGTTCTGTGTGGCTTATCATTGCGTATTCTCTGCTGCTCCATGTAATGTCTGCCGTCATACTCAGTAATTGTCCACGATGCTCCCTGTCCATTATACGTGTGGTTACATACCGGATCATGCCACCTGCCCCTGTAGCCCGGGTAATTAATATAATGATATTCTCCCATTGCCGAATGATTCTTATCGTATGGGAAATCTCCAATAGGGAAATCCATGAAGTCTTCTTTTAAAAGGTACATACGCGCTACCTCCTGTTCATTATAAAAATTAGAATTATGCGTCATTGGCCTGCCTTCGCTTATACCGCTTCTTCATAACATAATACTACCATAATTAAAAGAATGGGATATACTGATTATTGGCTCAATATACCCCATTCTACTGTACAATTATTCAATTCCGGCGCATTATCATTATACGCCTGCTGCCTGCCTTACGGCACGGCATAATCAGCATTCACACTGAAATACTGATACATTTCTGATATGCTTACCGTTAAGGTAACCGCATCTTCTCAAGCCCTCTGCAAGGACTTCATTCCACTGCTTGGCTGACAGCCCGCAGCTTGTGTCATCATCAAACTCCAGCATACAGACATTCTCACGGTCACAGCTTCCACCCTTTTCGCATGCAATCTTATACATGTTCTTACGGCTGATTGCTCCGATCTCTTCAAGGATATTAATCATTCTGTATACTGTAGCAAGACCAATCTTGTTATCTACAGATGCAGCTTTGATATATATCTCCTTACAGCAGGCGCAGTCTTCCTCAAGGATTATGTCGAGAAGCTGAAGCCTTTGCTTGGTAATGCGGCACCCTCTCTCTCTGAGTCTGTCTATTACCATCTGCCTCTGCATCTGTGTGCGGTGATAATTCTGACATTCCGTCTGTGTCTGGTTATTCTTCATGTGACTCCTCATTTCTGCATAACAGCTACAGATTAACCGTGCATCTTTTGTACAGCGCCTCTGCGTGTATGCCCCAAAATACTCCCGGCACTATCAGTGGCTGCAGTGTCCGCCGCAACTGCTGCAGTTACCTGTACATGATGACTTACCCTTTTTCTTGTCTGCAATCATGCCGGCTACTATTACGCCAACAACAGCTATAAGTCCTGCTAAAACACCTATTGTTCCTATAGTCATAACAGCCTCCAATCTAAAGCCTAAGCTTTAATTATGCCTGTGCACCCTTCTTGGCAGGTCTGAATAACAGATAGATAAAGCCTGCTACAAGAACAAATGCAACTATTGTCCAAAAACTGAATCCGCCGCCTGTTACAAGCATGCCGATGTTATAAATACAAAGTGATACTACATATGCAAATCCGCACTGGTAACCGATTGCTGTCCATGTCCACTTAGCACTGTTCATCTCTCTCTTGATAGCACCGATAGCAGCGAAGCAAGGTGCACACAGAAGGTTGAATGTAAGGAATGAGAAACCTGCCAGCTTAGAGAATGCAAGTGCAAGTGCTGCATATGGTGAAAGGTCTCCACCGCCGTACAGGATACCCATTGTACCAACGATATTTTCCTTAGCTACAAGACCTGTAATTGATGCAACGGCTGCCTGCCAGTTGCCCCATCCAAGTGGTGTAAATATCCATGCAATTGCTCCACCAATCTTAGCAAGGATGCTCATGTCAATCTCATCCTCAGCTAACATACGGAAGCCCTCATCAGTAAATCCGAAGTATGTTGTGAACCATACAATAATTGTTGAAAGGAGGATGATTGTTCCGGCCTTCTTGATGAATGACCAGCCACGCTCCCACATGCTTCTGAGTACGTTACCAACAGTTGGAATATGATATGCAGGAAGCTCCATTACGAATGGTGCCGGATCTCCCATGAATAACTTTGTCTTCTTTAAAATGATACCTGATACGATAATTGCAGCCATACCAATGAAGTAAGCTGATGTAGCAACCCATGCTGAGCCACCGAAGATAGCACCTGCGATCATTGCGATAAATGGTGTCTTGGCACCACATGGGATAAATGTTGTTGTCATAATCGTCATTCGACGGTCTCTCTCGTTCTCGATTGTACGCGATGCCATGATACCGGGAACACCACATCCTGTACCGATAAGAATTGGAATAAATGACTTACCTGAAAGACCGAATCTTCTGAAGATTCTATCCATAATGAAGGCGATACGCGCCATATAGCCGCAAGCCTCAAGGATTGCAAGTAATAAGAACAGTACTAACATCTGAGGTACGAAACCAAGTACTGCACCAACACCGGCTACGATACCATCAAGGATAAGACCCTTAAGCCAGTCTGCACATCCGATTGCATCAAGTCCATTCTCGATAAGAACAGGAACACCCGGAACCCATACACCGTAATCAGCAGGATCAGGAGCTGCACCATCATACTTTACAGCAAGCTCTATAGCTTCCTTAATGGCAGCTGCATCGGCTGTCTCATCTGTTGTCTCAAGTGTCTCTTCATCTTCTACTGTGTAATCAACAGTTGATGATGGCTTAACAGTAGCTTCAAGAGTTGTAAGTGCCTTTACGGCTGCCTCTGAATCATAATCATCAGCCTCTGTGTCAATAGCGTCAGCAATTGTCTCACCGCTGTCACCAAGGCTCTCTACATAAGCTGCAATGATTTCATCTGAATCACCATACTCATCAGCTGCTTCTTCATAAGCAGCAGTACCGATTCCAAACAGATGGAAGCCATCACCGAACAGTCCGTCATTAGCCCAGTCAGTAGCGGCTGAACCAACAGTTACCATAGCAATGTAATATACAAGGAACATTACAACTGCAAATATAGGAAGTGCAAGAATTCTGTTTGTAACAATCTTATCAATCTTATCTGATGTTGTTAACTTATCCTTGCTCTTTGCCTTCTTAACACACTCATCAATGATTGATGAAATGTATGTATATCTCTCATTAGTAATGATACTCTCGGCATCATCATCAAAGTCGCTCTCAAGCTGGCTTATCTCAGCCTTAACATCAGGCACGTTAGTAAGGAGCTGATTAATCTTGTTATCGCTTTCAAGAAGCTTTATAGCGAAAAATCTCTTCTGCTCTGATGCAACATCTGAACCGAACTTAGCTTCAACAGCCTCAATAGCTGCCTCAACCTTGGCATCAAATTTATGTACAATCTTATTAGCTTTCTTAGATTCCGCAAGCTTTACAGCCTTCTCTGCTGCTTCCCTGATACCTGTTCCCTTAAGGGCTGATATCTCAACAACCTCACAGCCAAGATTCTCTGAGAGCTTTGCAGTATTAAGCTCAATTCCATTCTTGGCAAGAAGGTCTGTCATATTAACAGCCATGATAACAGGAATACCAAGTTCCATAATCTGTGTTGAAAGATAGAGGTTTCTCTCAATATTAGTACCATCGATAATATTGATGATGGCATCCGGCTTTTCATTTATAAGATAATTTCTTGCTACCACTTCCTCCAGCGTATATGGTGAAAGTGAGTAAATACCGGGTAAGTCAGTGATTGTTACATCCTTATGTCCCTTGAGCTTACCTTCCTTCTTTTCTACTGTAACACCAGGCCAGTTACCTACGAACTGATTAGAACCTGTCAGTGCATTGAATAATGTCGTCTTACCGCAGTTAGGATTACCTGCAAGTGCAATTTTGATTGACATCTTGATTCCTTTCCGCTGCCCTTGAGTTGGGCTTGCCTTAATTTAATTAGTCCAATCTAACCTGTAGTTTAAAAAAAATGCTGTTACTCTACTTCAATCATCGTAGCGTCAGCTTTTCTTAATGACAGCTCATATCCGCGAACTGTAATCTCAATAGGATCACCAAGAGGTGCAACTTTTCTTACATAAATCTCGATACCTTTTGTGATTCCCATGTCCATGATTCTTCTCTTGACCGGGCCTTCTCCAGTAATCTTCTTAACAACTACTGTCTGTCCGACCGGAATCTCATTCAGCTTCTTCATAATCTTTCCTTCCTGTCTAGACCATGATCTTGTTAGCCATATCCTTACCGATGGCAACACGTGAATCTTTAACATTCACTATCATGTTTCCGTCATTCGTGGATACAACCGTAACAGTACCGCCAACAACAAATCCGAGCTTCTCAAGGAATAATCTTACCTCTTCCTTGCCGCCGATTCTCTTGATTACATTAGCTTCACCTTCGTTAGCCATTGTAAGGGGCATCATCATGTTCCTCCCTTCACATCTAATTGTAAATGATTATCATTAATCTTTACTGCATTGTTAGTTTATTCTAATTACTATTAGTTGTCAACAACTTTATTGACTATTTTTTATCAATAAAAAGGATTGTCAGATGTGTATATTTAACAATTCATCGCAGGCACGCTCCCGCTACGTTGCAAATTTGTTAACTATACACAACTGTTCAGTTTGGAAATAGCGTTTCGCAATCATCAATGTATAATTCATCCAACCAAGGACTTTGCTAATTCAATAAGCAAGTTCTTCTATTTTCTCCAGCTCCGGCCAGTATTCATACCAGTCTACTTTGTACTGCGCTGCCATCACTCGCATGTTGTATGTTAGCTGAAGATACCTTATGTCCGGAATATTACGGTATGTTGCAGGATTGTTATAGAATTCACTCCCCCCGATTTTATCTCCACGTAGCAACAGCCACTGTAGACTTTCAAAATCTGCTTTTTCTAAATTGTAGTCAGAATAATTTGAGATTTTCAGCGTATTTATAAGTCCTCCGGGAACTGTTTTATAAAACATTATCGATACCTTATCTGTAATTCCTTCATTTTCCAATGTTCCATTTACAACTTCTATAATGTCACATATAGCATCTTCTTCGTGCCGCAGTAATATTTCATAATTCATCGCATTGTAAGCGTTTTTTTCTTTCCCAAGATAGTATACGTTTTCACCTGTATATTTTTCAAATGACCGTGATATGGCCTCATCAGCCTTAACATTCTCGTACTCAGTTTCATTTCCATACACAGCAAAAACTATAATCACAAGAGCTATATATACTGCTGCAAGAAGCTGGGCTATGTAGATTGCTATTGCCAGTGTCCACAATAGTACATTTTTTCTGTTTTTCATATTTCCCCTTATTATGTATAATTTTAGGCGTTTGCAAAACGCTGTAAATCAATAACGAACGTTGTGTATATTTAACAATTCATCGCAGGCACGCTCCCGCTACGTTGCAAATTTGTTAACTATACACAACTGTTCAGTTTGGAAATAGCGTTTCGCAATCATCAATGTATAATTCATCCAACCAAGGACTTTGCTAATTCAATAAGCAAGTTCTTCTATTTTCTCCAGCTCCGGCCAGTATTCATACCAGTCTACTTTGTACTGCGCTGCCATCACTCGCATGTTGTATGTTAGCTGAAGATACCTTATGTCCGGAATATTACGGTATGTTGCAGGATTGTTATAGAATTCACTTCTCTCCATGTCATCACCACATAACATAAGGACTTGAAGTTTGTTACAATCTGCTGATTCTAAATTCATATCCGTAAAATCAGCAACACTCAAAACTTTTTCAGTCCCTTGTCCACCATTAAATGTTATTGAAAGTGTTAATAGTATCTTCTGCTTCATATTCTGTTCTTCAATTATTCCATTGGCAGTTTTTATTATTCCTGTAATTGTTTCTTCATCTTTTTCAGATAATATGAACCAGTAGTCCGTTGCATTATAATCGTTCGTCTCTTTTCCTCTGTAAATAACTTTATCACTATACCGATTCATAATTGCTGTCGAAATAGTATCATCTGCTCTGTAGCTTTCATAATGACGGTTAATTTTTATTTTAAACATTTCTGCATATACCAAAGATGCAATTATTATTGTGGATATCACAACACAGATTCCGATAATAAGAACTGCTTTTTTATACTTGCTTTTCATATGACCTCCAGCTATCTTACATTCAAAAAATTACACGCATACCTAATACTCTCTCTATACTCATCATATCTTATATAATAAATATCTCCCCAGCTTACTATTTTCATTACATATTTATAATCCGAATTATCATCTATATACCGGCATATGCCTATCACGGTCATATAATGTGAGTTTATTGTTTTATTATTTATTTTATATTTCGCATCGTTTAGTGTAAAATATAATTTTATATCTTTCCCCACCTGTTCTTTATTTATTTTTGATACGGGCTCAGTCTCCGTTTCAGTATCCGATTCAGTTTTCTTATCATTATTGTAATATGAGAACACCACAGGAATATTATTTTCCAGCATATTCTTCATACTTTTCAAAATAAGCCTCGACTGTTCTTCTTTTCCATACCATGAATATGGTGCCCATGTCACATTATTGTACTCAGAATTATTATATTTAAGATATGACTCCAGTCCCTTTTCCATGTCGCCTGGCAATAATCCAGCCTTAAAATTTATGATATTTGCTCCGATTTTATAAGGCGACTGCATATTCTTTTCTGCACATTTTTCATAATCTGATTTCTGTATCAGACCTGTGGCATTATTATATCTTATCTCATTATCAGGTGAGGAATATCCTTCATTCTGCTGTGTAAGGTAAATTTCCATATCAGTCATTGCAATTGTTCCACAACCAAACTCCCACATTCGGTAAGCTTCATCTGATAAGAATCTATTATAGTCCGCTTTGCTTTCTTCTTTTTCGCTTTTTTCTGTATTGCCATCATTTAATGATATTTTTTCTTTCCACCAATCCTGATTACCGCCATTACTGTCACTGCTCAGATTTGCGTTAATTCTGAGGTAATCAACTCCATTATATCTGTTATTGAGCAGCGTCCACTTATAATCCTGCAAGAATGGATGTTTGTCATCCTTATCCGGAATTCCGTCATCATCTGAATCTTCCTTTGTTGGATCAGATTTGAGAGGAAGATACGGACATGTACTAAGTTTTTCAATTTTATCCATAGCAATTTTCCCATTATTTTCTATAGATAGTGCCAATGCATTATCTATTATTGAGCGGTGTGTCCCAAGCTGTATCAATGCCTGATTGAGTGTAGGCAGCACCATATTGCCATTTTCATCAGTTCCAAGCATATCAGACCTGACTTCATCCCAGTCAGCAAGTCCATCACCATCAGTATCCACTTTATTATTATCCGACAGCTTATCCTTCAGTTTTATCCATTTTAATCCTGTGAATGTAAATGCTCTATATTGATTATCACTTGTATACCCATCATCCCATTCGCATATAAACGGATACCTCACTTTATAATATCCGTCATCCCATGTGCCATCACCATACATATATCCATGGTCCTGACCATCACTGGCATTGTTGTTTGGTTCGCCATAACGCCAGAATGTAAAGCCAACAGGTTCTCCGGTTACCCATACCCATGTTCCTTCTTCTTCCTCATCACTCATACCTATTGCCGCATAATTTATTCCTGCATCAGCTACCAGCGAATGTACAAATATATTCTCATCCAGACTGCTTATGGTTACAAGGTGGCCTCCAAGTGACTTACAGTAATCTCCTGCCTCTTCCCATGTCATATTCATGTCAAATATTGCATATCCGTGTCCATTGTATTCTGACATCTTATAATCCCCTGATGCAGCTGTAACTTCCATACCTGCTTCTTCGCCATCGTATGATGCCATGACCGCAGTGTCCGCATTCATGTTCATCACACTGGTATCTGCCTGGTTTACACCTGATTCGGATGCATATGCCCCGTAATTTTCCTGCAGTACTGTATCAAGCCATTTTTCCATATCCACAAGGCAGAAAGTTCCTGTCATGCTGGTATTGGTATATATAGTATCTGAATCCTCATCGTAGTATGTCTCCACAGGCAGCAGCATGTTCAGTTCTTCAAAGTATCTGAATATATTGAATCTTTTAAGTCCTTTGAATGCACTGTCTTCTGTATCCTGCATGTCACCGGCGTATGATACATTTTCAAATTTTATGGTGATATTGTCCATCCTGCCCGGATATCTGATTTCAGCTGCCTTTCCCAGAATCGTGTCACTGGCAATTGCAGCAGAGTATCCGCTTTCTTCAACCTCGATGCTGTCCTCCGCATATCCTGCAGCTGTTATGTCAATTGACAATGCATAATGGCTGTTGTCTTTGTTAATTTCTTTTAATACACTGCTGTCCTTACTTATGCTCTGTACAAATGTGTATTCTGCATCCGGCGCACCATTTGTTGACGGGTTAAGCGGATTAAGACCTGTGCGTATTTCATCCCCGTCTGATATGCTGTCGTTATCAGTATCAGGATTAAGCGGATCAGTTCCATAAACTGCAGTCTCTTCATAATCCGTAAGTCCATCACCATCAGTATCTGCCCTTGCCGCATCTGTACCAAGCTGTACTTCTCTGATGTTGCTCATACCGTCATTATCACAGTCTGCTTCAGCATCAGATATCCCCGTAGTTACCGAATCATACTTTAAAGGGTCTGTACCTGTAAGCACTATCTCCTGATAATCTGTAAGTCCATCTCCATCAGTATCTGCACTATCCGTATTAGTTCCGGTCACTTTTTCATATGCATCAGGAAGTCCATCTCCATCGCTGTCTTTCATCTGCGCTTCATATCCGTCACCATTTCTTCGTATTATGAGAGGGTCACTTATCCTGCGTCTTCCTTCTGCATCCGTTAATAATACACGTATATATTTTAAAGAAAATGTCTCTTTTACGGCATATGTGTATTCAGATGTATCCTTTACATCAGCTATTTTGGAATATGACCTGCCATCAGCTGATTCCTGTATCTGGCATTCCGATGTCTCACAGTCTGTTATCCAGCCAAGCTCCATGCTCTGTGTTTCGGAATCATATTTCCCAAAAAGCAGGATAAATGCCCCGTATACATCAGGCTCCTGCTCCTGCATGTCTGAGCTGGTCCCTATCGCAGCTGCTGCACTTTTTCCATATCCGGCATTAACATTACGTCCGCTGATATTAACCTTTTCTGCGATTATTACTATGTTGTTGAGATTGAGATTATCTGATTTTAATGTGACTGCACCTTCTGGTGCATATATAAGACCACTAAGACTGGCACTGCCGGCTTCTATGGTTATGCTGCCCGTTCTGGAACAGATTACCGGTGAGTTGTCATTGATTACGCCATCTGATATTTTTATATCATCATCCGCTATTATGGCAGCACTAAGGCTTACATTGCCCTGAATACTGAACCTGCCTGATACACGCATAGGAGAATTGATATTTATATTGGAATCCTTCTTCTGGAAATCCCCTGTAATATCAATTACATCATTACCACCGCAATATGCGCTTTCAACCCTTCTTACAGCCGATATCATCTGCTCACCGGCTTTTTCTGTCTTTTTGCCGTTGATATTAAGATTTCCTGCGGCGCTGACTGTTCCGTTGGTTGCAATATCGCCACTCACACTGAAGCTGTCTGCTTTAACGGTTATAGCGCCATCATCCTCAGAACCGGCAAATATTGTGTATGGGTATACCTCACTGGTGTTCCCTGCATCCTGTGCGCTTACCTTTGTACATGGAATAACGCCTGCTGTAATTACCACTGCAAGCACTGCTGCCACTATTCTTGTGGCGCATCCTCTGAAATTATTCTTCATTCTTTTCTCCCTTATATATTATATTATTCTCCACTCTTGCGCTGATTTTTGCGCAGGCACAAATCCTGCGTGTGAAAAGTCAACGCACCGGCGTGATTTTTCACGCTGTTCTCCCTATTCAGCAGATAATTACACCCTATAATTATCTACGCCATAACTATATCATTTAAAAATATAATTTGCAACAGTTTTATTGTGACGTCTTCTGTGCCCGGCAGATGCAAAAAGGCATATGCCGCGTTAGGAATTCATAAAAAAAGCCCGGCGTTATATCATAACGCCAGACTTATGTTTGCTGTGTTCAATCTTCTCATTAAGCTTCTTGCAAGGTATTGCAACCACCAGTCCGATAAATACTGCTATCAATGCAAATATGAGAAGTATTCCGAGATATTTCCAATAATCCATTCCATATTGTCCGCCAACCGTCTCCTTCATGACGTTCATCGCATATGTAAACGGCAGATATTCGTATATCTTCCGGTATACCTCCGGCAGGACTTCTATAGGGAATGTACATCCGGCGCCTGCGACCTGTATTACCATGATTACAACCGCCAGTGCCTCGCCGACATTGCCGAATGCAACCGTAAGCGAATACATGAATATTGAGAATACAAAGCTTGTTATTGCCGCCGCAAGCCAGAACTTAAACGGACTGACGCACTGTATTCCTATGTAATACAAATCTCCGAGCGTGACCAGCAGTGCCTGTGCCTGACCGATAAGGAAGAAGGTTATATATCTTCCAAAAAATGCTTCCGTATGGCTGAACTGCGGATGCTCCTTCTGTGGCTTGACGCCGACATGTATAATCGCGACAAGTATAAGTGCTCCTACCCATATTGAGAGTACCGTGTAGAATGATGCCATTGCCGAACCATAATTCTCAACCGGATATATCTTTTCTGTCTCTATCTCAACAGGTGATGAGATAAATGAGCCAAGCTGGTCTGCATCAAGTCCTATAAGCCTTAAAAGCATCTCATAATTGCCGCTGTCTCTTATATCATTAAGCTGTGTAAGCGTCTCATCCAGCTCCTCCTGAAGTTCGTTAAGAATACTCTTCGTATCCTGAAGATTAATTCTTGCTGAAGATATCAGCGATGAGAATCTGCCTATGTTACCATCAGCCTGAGCATAGATGCCTATGATGCTGTCCATTGTTCCTGATATTCTTCCAAGACCGTCTGCCAGGTCACCCGATACACCTGAGTTAATTATATTGCCTGCTGACGTAATCTTAAGAATATCCTGCATTGCATCCAATGCCCTCTGATTGCCTAATACCGTCTGTGACATATCAGGCGATACCTGACCTGCCATATTTATCGCCGATGAAGCAGAATCCGTAACGCTTATAAGCGCCGTAAGAATAGTATCATATGCTTCAAGCTGTCTGCTTACAAGCTCCATCTTAGTTGTAACAACATCAAGCACTGTCTGGTTACCTGACGTAATTCCGTGCTCCTTAGCCGCATCATCAACACCATCTGCCGCCTTGACAAGGCTCTCGGCAACAGTACTTATAAATGTCGAATTAACCTGCTGCTGTACGGCCGTCTTAGCCTTATACGTAATCTGAGGGGCTATGGCATTCTTTTTCTGATTGGTATAATACTCAATCTGCGGGTGGCTCATGTCCTCAGTGAGAAAGCTCGTCATCTTCTCAGAGAAATCCTCCGGCATAATAAGTGCCGCATAATAATCCCCGGCATATACGCCGTTAACAGCTGCTTCTGTGTCATCATCGAATACCCAGCCTATCGTGTTGTTCGTCTGTAATGCATCTATTATATTCTGCCCCATATTTATACTGATTCCGTCAACCATTGCTCCCTTATCGGCAGATGCAACAGCAACCTTAATTCTGGACGTTGCCTCCTGTCCGTATGGGTCCCAGTTTGACAGAATATTGAACCATGCATAGAGTGCCGGGAGAATAGCAAGACCTATAACCACAACGACTGCAACTACATTTTTACTGATTCTCTTCCAGTCAGCCAGAAAAATATTGCAAATGTTTTTCATAGTCCCATCCTCTCCTTCATAGCCTTAATATCCTTCTCAAGCACATCAGGTCCGATAAGTGAGCCGTCAACGCCATGGTCATCAACACCAAGCGCCTCAAGCTTCTCCTGAAGTGAATAATCGCTGTACTCTACAGCTATCAGATATCCACACAGTATAAATAATGATACAATCCAAAGTACCAGATACACAATCTTGGAACTCTGCATTGTAAATAACAGAATAAGAAATACAACCGGAATTACAAACATGCATATCATTCCCGTCTTAATCCTCTTCCGGTTTTTCTCATGTATAGCCGCATAATATGCCACAAGACGGCTCTTCATATCATCTTCATGTGCCGTATTCACCGGTGCAGTATTCGCCGTATTCACCGGTGGAACCGCAGCCACAGCTTTCGTGCCGATATCATTACTATCACTGTCATCTGAGGATTCAGCCATTGCCGCGATTCTCGCCGCTATCTCAGCCTCTGAAAGCTGCGATATGTCTACATGCGCTGTATCCGCATTGCCTGCTCCCGAAATGCCCTGTGAACCGCCCTGCTGCACAAGGGTCCTCTGAACCTCGCTTCGCACGGCACTCTGTATCATCTCATAGAGCTTATCATATATCTCATCATCCGCTTTATTTTCGTTACTCAAAGTATTTCCTCCTTGTTCTGCGAAGCAATATCCCAACCTGCATGAGGAGAGGAATTTGCCTCCTTACATCATATCCGTATCATGCATACGGTGATGCATATAATGATTAAGCTTCATAAATGGCTTTCTTATAAACAGTCCCAATGCAAGCGATGCCACAACAAACAGAAGCAACACGCCCATAAACCGCCAGTAATCACTGCCATATCTTCCGCTGATTGTTTCCCTCATTGCATTAATCGCATATGGGAATGGGAAATAGATATATACTTTCTGGAAAAATACAGGCAGAAGTTCAATAGGATATGTACCGCTTGAACCTGCAATCTGTATAACAACCATTACAACCGCAAGTGCCTTACCAATATCGCCAAATGACACTGTAAGTGCATATATAAGCAATGTAAATACAAAGCTTGTAAAGCAGGCTGCCAGCATGAAAAGTACCTTATCAAGGCACTGTATCTTAAGCAGATACACATCACCAAGTACCGTTATAACTGCCTGGACCTGACCGAGTACGAAGAATAACAGATATCTTCCAAAGAAAAGCTCATGCGGCTTTGCTCCGTTAATAAGTTCAGGGCTGTCAGGATGCACCTTTATAAGTGCCGTAAGGAGAAGTCCTCCTACCCACAATGCAAGTGTTGTATAGAAAGGTGACACGGCAGAACCGTAATTCTCCGTTGCATATACCTGATGTGTCTCAACCTGCACAGGTGATGACAGGAACTCGCCGTATGTCTCCGGATCCTGTGTCAGTGCCTGAGCAAGCAGCCTGTACTTGTCATCCCCGGTAAGGTCGCTCAGCTTATCGGCAAGCTGTACAATCTTATCTGACATTCCATCCATGACTGAGCCCATCTGGTCAAGCCCGACATTCATTCCGTCGACGGTCTGCTCAATGCTTCCAAGCATTGCCGACAGACTTCCAAGCTGGTCTGACACCTGCGTAAGTGATTCACCTATTGAATCTATGGATGTACTTATTACACCCTTCATCGCATCAACTGCTTTCTGCACCGAGCCATCAAGGATGCCATCCATCTCGGCTATCTTCTGGTTGCATTGCACAAGCGCCGTCTTGACAAGCTCTAACTTAACCTGCGACTTAAGCGCTCCCGCCTTTACAAGTACCTTAGACTGCTCAAGCAGACCTTTGGCAGCAATTCTTATCTGAACAAGGGAATCAACTGCAAGCTTAATGGTATCATCGTCGATAACACCGCCGAGCTGGTCTGATATATTCTGTAACTGTCCGGTAAGTGTATCACTCTGGTCATTCATCGAATCCAGAAGATCCTGTGCATTATCTATCCCTGCAAGTATCTCATCAGTAGGCAGGTTATTCTCAATTGCCGTAAGAACCCATTGCAGCTGAGACGACAATGCCTGTGACGTTGCACGTGTTGCTGCCGTAATGCGATCGAGCTTTGCTATGTACTCATCTGCTGCTTTTGAAGTCTGGTTCTGCAAAGCTTCCATAGTCGCACTGTTGTCGGGAAGCGAATCCGGAATCTGCACCCTGAGGTCGTGGAGTGAGCCGCTGAGTGCGGCATTACTGCTTACAAATGAAGCGATCGTCCCCTTATATCCGTCAAGGTTATCTCCAAGTCTGTTAAGATTATCAAGCACTCCGCCAATAATATCCCTGTCGGCGAGCATTCCATCCGTACTGCTCATTGCCGTCTGTATTACAGTGTCGACAAATTCCGTATTGATATTACTCTGGAGCGTTGATCTTCCGGTATCTGTTATCTTACTTGCTACCGCGTTCTTTTTCTCATTCTCATAGTACGTTACTGACGGATGTACAAGCCCCTTGTCAATAAAATCAAACATGCTCTCACTGAAATCATCCCCAATAACAATGGCAGCATAATATTCACCGCTCTTAACGCCTTCTATTGCATCATCCTTTTTATCGAGTATCTGCCAGCCAAGTCCCGTATTGGTTCTGAGTGACTCCAGCACGCTGTCTCCCATATTGGAATATTCGCCATCCTCACTTGTATATCCTGCATCTTCCGACACAACAGCAACTTTAACGGCAGATGTATTGGCATAGGGATCCCAGTTAGAGTAAATGTTGAACCACGCATAAAGCGAAGGAATAATACACAGACCTCCTGCAATTATCAGCGCAAATATATTCCGCGACAAACCCACTATATCATGTACAAATATTTTAAATATTCTATTCATTTTATCTGATTCCTTTATATTCTATATCTGTTAACTGATGGTAATTATACTATTACAAAAATATAAAAGCAAATCTATAATGATTAAATTATGCTAAACAATCGAAAATTTTCCTATATTAATAAGATAAAGTCGCCGTTTACTTAAATATTAAACTATGATACAATAATATAAATGCCAATTCAGGCCTTTTTAGCAAGGGGGATGTTGTATAACATGAATAATAATTCAACAACCGAATCATCCGAGAACTATCTTGAGACTATACTTATGCTTAGCAAGCGTCTTCCTGTTGTCCGTTCCGTTGATATTGCCAACGAACTGGATTTCAAGAAGTCAAGCGTCAGCATTGCAATGAAGAATCTGCGTGAGAAGGATTACATAACCGTCACTGATGCCGGTTTTATCTATCTTACCGATGCAGGCCGCAAGATTGCCGAGATGATCTATGAGAGACATGAGTTCCTTTCAGCATGGCTTGTAAGTCTTGGAGTTGATGAAGAGACTGCAACAGAAGATGCATGTAAGATTGAACATGTCATAAGCAAAGACAGTTTTGAAGCGATTAAGAATTTTGTCCGTAACAGTTGACAAATATATTCATTAACTATAATCTTATATTTATGACCAATAGAAATGAGGAAACTCTATGAGAAAATTAGCGCCATACATCAGATGCATGGCTTTTTTATGTGTGTTGGCCGGTTGTATAGCTCTGTGTAATTTTCTGTTTGCACCGTCGGGATATATACGCTACATTCTTCATGAACTTAATTCTCCTACTGAGAATTACGATTGTATAATCCTTGGAGCTTCTCACGCGCGAAGTGCGATTGACCCTGCCAAGATTGATGAAAAGCTAGGTACCAATACCCTTAATGTTGCAATTCCGGGAGAGACAATCAAAGATTCCTACTATGTTCTTAAGGAGAGCTGCCGTACCAATGATATTAAGACAGTAATACTCGATGTTGACTATCAGTACTGGTATTCTGTACAGATTGAGGATGAATTTTCATCTTCATTTATATTTAACAAGATGAGCTGGCTGTCCAAGACCAAGTATGAGTATTTGATTGATAATATGAATACTCTTGATTTCCGTAATACATTCACGGACAGATTGAGCTATGATATCTCAAGAACTGCAATTGCCCAGAATGTATCACTTAAGCTCACAGATGATTACCGCAATTATTCAATTAATGGTGCTCTTGTAAAGGATGCTGATGGTCCATATGTAGGCAAAGGCTTCTTTTACAGAAAAACGAGCGGACTGGAGCCGGGTGGCTTTGATTATATTAAGCTTTGGTACGGACGTGAGAATGGTGAGCTTGAAGGCTGGGTTGTCAATTATTTTCTTCAGATTGCCAACTACTGTAAGAATAATGATATTGAATTAATCTGCATAACCTCACCTGTTACGCCTACCGCTGTCCGCAAGCTCGGTCTCAGCAAAGTTGACAAAACATTTTCTGAATTCTTTGCAAAGCACGATGTACCATACTACAACTTCAACCGTCTCAGCATGAACATACTGCCAAGAGATGATGTTGATTACGGAGATATGGAAGGACATATGGGTGGAGAACTTGCCGAGAAGTATTCAGCCGTACTCGGAACATTTCTTAATGACCGTAAGGATGGAGAGCTTGATACAGGCAAATACCTCTATGATTCATTTGATGAATTATATAAGAACTCATATCGCAACAGACATAAAAAGACAAGAGAATAGTTACAATATCTCAATAACACAGCAGCCGGTTCGGATTAATCCAAACCGGCTGTTTTATTATGGCTTTAATCTGTAATTATTGCATAATTCCCTGATACAGAGAATCAGACTGTGAATCCACGGCTCTGTGTGCCTGACACATCATATGCAATCTCATAAAGATTAACGTTAGAGTATGTAAGACCCGCATACACTATCTGTGTATTCTCCATGAGCGGTCCACCCTTATCCTGGTCTGCAATATCTGAAAATGCCTGTGCAAGGCGGCCATATATTCTCTTAACAACATCAAGATTGGCATTGTCATATCTGTTCATTGCCGTCTGAAGTGTTGATGCCGCATATGAATATATGTTAAATAGCTGAGCCGATATAGGATACTTCATCTCAAGTGACACCTTAAGTTCATCCGTAACTCTCTTTGCAAGCTTAACATATCTTCTGAACTCTTCACGGTTACCCTGTGAATACATATCCTGTGCGTCATCAATGTACTGCTGTGCCATCTCATACAGAATCACCACAAGCTCCGTACCTGTTGCCTGTGATATTCTGTAAGAAAATGCGCTTATATCTTCCTCTTTCATGCGTGTCACCACCAATTAACCAATAATTATCTCTGAAGAAGCTGTAATACTGTCTCAGGTCTTGCATTAGCCTGTGAAAGGATTGAAGTTGCAGCCTGTACGAGAACATTCTGTGAAGTATATTCTGTCATCTCTTCAGCCATATCTGTATCAATCATTCTTGATAGTGCTGCAGTCATATTCTCAGTAGATGTATCTATATTGTTCTGTGTGTGCTCAATTCTGTTCTCATATGAACCGAGTGTTGATCTTATAGATGAAACCTTAGATACTGCTTCATCAATCTTATCAATCGAGCGTCCCGCATTATAGTATGACATAACATTAATCTGGTCTAATCCCAGCTTATATGTTGAAATCTGCTCAATCTCTACTGCGATATACTGGTCTTCATTAGCACCGACATGAACTTTCATTCCGCCAAAATCTGTAACCTGCTGTACAATATCTGCTGACGTTGACGCACCTGCCTGTGCAGAAGTATCTGTCGCAACACCTGCTTCACCAACTGCTGTTCCGTCAACATCAGTGAACTTAGTCTTCGCTATGTCACCCGGAACATCTACCTTGAATGTCTTATTATCAACATCCTTAACAGTAATCATCTTACCCTTGGCAGATATAGTTGCTGTGTCCGCAAATCCTATTCTGTTACCATTAGCATCTTTTGTAAATTCAGCCTTGGCATCTACACCCTGTGCCACAATTCCGTCATCATCAATTGCACCGTCAAGACCGAGTGCTGATGCGAGAAGAGCATTATCACATGTGATATTAAGCTTAACATCTGAGCCATACTCATTAGTCATAATTACAAGTGAAGAACCTGCTGTTCCGCTTACTGCCGGTATGTATCCTGCATTATCTGCCTCACCTGCACCTGATGAAGCATCAGTTGTCTCAAATACCTTACCGCCAAGAAGACCCATTGCACTTGAGAGCTTAGTCATAATCTTATCCATGTCATCGCCCTCATTAATGTCTATATCATATCCATTAATCTTGACAGTTCCTTCCATAGCCGCAGTTACCTTGCCATTAAGCGTAACAGTACCTGACTTAACAACAGCCTGTCTTGCATCCTGTGTTATAGTTATTCCGTAATCACCTGCCGCAATGTTAGATGAGCACTCAAACTGCTCCACACCATGTACGTTATTGCGTGTATATACTCTTCTCTCAAGGTTGCCGTTAATAAGGCTCTGTGAGTTGAACTCTGTATCATTGGCAATTCTGTCTATCTCCTTATTAAGAGACTGAAGCTCCTTCTGTATTGCCTCACGCTCGCCGTCTGCATTAGTATCATTGGCTGCCTGGACTGCAAGTTCCTTCATTCTTGTAAGCATTGACTGAATCTCAGCTATTGCACCCTCAGCCGTCTGAAGGACTGATACTCCGTCTGCCGCATTATTATCTGACTGGTCAAGGCCTCTGATCTGAAGCTTCATCTTAAGTGAAATAGCCATGCCTGCCGCATCATCCGATGCGTGATTTATCTTATATCCTGAAGACAGTCTCTCAAGAGATCTCTCAAGATTGGTCTGTGCCTTCTGTAACTGATTATTAGTAACAACTGCTGAAATATTAGTATTAATCCTCATGCGTGTTCTCCTTATATTAATAACTGCCTGACATCCATGTAGGAATTACGCGCATCCATGCGTTTATTGTTATATCGGCACATTTGCCGTATGGCTTAACCCTTGCCTCTGCCAATATCAATAGTTTTTATGCTGTAAGAGCCACTACCATCTTCTTGGCAAATGTGTACAGTTCTTCCGTAGGTACGTTGTCTGAACTTACCGGAAGCTTCACATCAGTATGTGTATCTGAACTTACACAGGTATACGTAACACCTATGCTGTGTTCACCGGAATCATCACCGGCATAGCTGTCTTTGAGCCTTTCCATTGCATCCGCAAGCTTATCTGCATCGCCATCGGTAACCGCGAATACGCTTACACTGTCTTTGCTCATTCTGGCCTGCACAGACACATGCCCATATACAGCGGTATCTGTCTCAACAGATATCCTTCCCGCATCCGACTCATCCTGAACAAGCTGAAGTCTTATAGTACCTGTCTGACCGTCATTGTCAAATGGAATAACATACTCATGTTTTCTTGCCATCCCGGCAATTATTCCAATCTGCCTGCATCTCATTCTTATATCTTCAAGATCCTGATATTCTGTGACATTATCAACAGCTTCTGCAACCGCTTCCCGGGCATCAGCCTGCATTCCGTCGATAATCTCTTCTGTTGCATTCTTATCTCCGACTGCATCCAGAAGCCTGCCGGCATCCTTTAACGCATCCAAGGAGCTCTCACCATCCGTCCTGCTGCTTCCTGACAATACCGGTGAATTCCAGCCGTACTGCATTATCTGCTGCATCGCATTAATCATTCCAACCGAAGCGTTCATGTCAAATCTGCCAAGCTCCGCAATGATACTCTCATCAGCTTCTGCTGCCTGCGCTGCCGCATTAAGATAATCCTGATAATACTCCGCCTCACGGTTAACATCATAATTATCATCAACTGCATCGATGAATTCCTCAACCATTCTCGAATCAATTGACTTCTCGTCATTTACACTCTTAAGAGTTGCAGGCGTAATCTGGTGTCCGTGCTGTGTAAACAATGTATTGTAATAATTGACATTTCCCTCAATCTCAGCAAAGCCTGAGTTATCATCAATGGTGCTGTCGATTCCTGCTGCCCTGCGGCTGTTGTACATAGCCATAAGATTAGACATTGTCATATCAGAGCCCTGCTGCACAAGTGCTCCCGCAGCCTTGCCGGCATCCTTTGTAAATATATTCATCATCTTATATATTCCGATGAACTGTCTGCGCTCTTCCTCTGTTATACCATGTGTTCTGTCGAGCTTATACAAAAATGTGCTGTACTTCTCATCAGCCGCATTCTGTCCTGCAATATTGTTAAGATACTTTGAAAGTTCATTAATGTCAGTATCCATAGGATTAATTCCATCCCTTATCATCTTAAGGACAGCTTCAGGCTTAACATTATTAACAAGATTCTTAACTGATTCGGATGCTTCCTTTACCTTATCAATATTCTCGGCAGTAATCTCCATGCCATTAGCGGCAAGTATGTTCACTGCCTCACGATTATTGCGGCTATGTTCATACCCCAGATTGTCAAGCATATCATCCGCGCTTGAAGCCACTGCCTTACTTAGCGAATCTCCGAGATCACTTCTTACCTGCGTGCCGACAGCCTCATATGTCTGTCCTGCCCTCCTGTAGCGTTCCTTTCCTGATGAGCCCTGCTGTGCAAGCTCCCCGAGTGTAATAACTGCACCGGAACCTCCAGGCGCCGCAAGTTCCGCAACAGCCATACCAATAGTATCCGCTGGAGCCTGTGCCACATTATAGACAGCCTCACATGTCCTGTATACATTATCAGCTTCAGCCTCATCATCTATGCCTTCAAGCGCAAGCTCTGCTTTCTTAAGCTCCTCGACAAGTTCTGCGATAGGCGCAGTATTAAGGTTGAAGCCCTGCTTTGCAAGAGACAGCCCTGCGTCAGCCGTCATAAGTATTCTTATCTCCTCGAGCCGGCGGTACGCCTTAATCTCGTCGGCATTCATAGAATTAATACACTGTGCAATCTGCTGTGCGCTGTGTCTTCCCTGTCCTGCATGCCCACAATTCTGTGAATCTGCCGCTGCTTCCTGTGTATTGGAATCCTGATTACCAATTCTGCTTTTTTCTATTATAAGTGCGAGATTCTCAAGTGTATAATCATTGCCGCTTCTTAAAAGTTCTCTGACATCTATCTCATCGGCATCGCGTGCGGTAGCCATTGCCTGTGCGGTCTGTTCCCATGCTGTCTGTGTATCAGCCATTGATGCGTCACATGCCTTACCGCCTTCCGACAGACTTCTTGCGATAGCGTCAACCGCCTTTTCAACCGCATCGGCAACTGCCCGCTCATCCCCACTTGCAAGTGCCTCATACACCGAAGCCAATTCATCAAGCTGCGACATATATACAAGATTATCATCCGTAACCGGAATATTCTGCTCAAGAAAGCTTTTTGCCACACTCATATTACGCTCGTTAAGCTCAAGCCCGGCTCTTATTATAATATCTTCAACCTGTGGAACCAGCTGCCGCCATGTTGAATCCTTAAGCTGTGCGACTGCCCCTTCAGAACTTCCTGTCTTATTAACAGCATTGTAAATGTTATCGATTGTCGGATCCATCTCATTCTTAACAAGATAATTCCTGGCATCTTCCGTAAGACTTCCGGTATTGACAAACTCATTCACTGCATTCTTCGCATCTTCCAGATTATCATCCGTAAGCGGAACATCATACTGTGAAAACTTGTCCGCAATTGCTCCTGCCGCAGCCGTATTACCAACAACCGCCTTAACATCATCTATATCAATATCCTGGCCTACAGGCTCGTAACTGTCACAATATGTTGCAAGCATAATCTTAATGCGCTCTACCACAGTAACTATCTTGTCCGGCTCTGTATCATTAAGTCCGTATCCGTCCTCATCAAGCTTAACACAATCCATCCCGGAAAGCTTCCTGACAAGCGCCTTAAGACTTCCCTGTGCATCTGACGCACTCTGCTTAAGCTGTTTTATAATATCATCCGCTTCCTGCATAAGTGCCTTGGCACTCTGTACCATGCTGTCAGTGCTGGTAGTCTTGCCGATTCCTCCCACTGCACTGTTTGCAAACAGTGCCTTCGCAGTATCTGCCGTATCGGCCGCCTGATTACTCTTTATATTAATAGAAGCAGTCCTCATATTATCGGACTGGTTAACATAATTAACTGAATTAACGTTCATGAATCTTCCTCCTGATTATATATATTTCGTCAGTTATCCACCAAAAATTAACCCTTAACAAAAAAGCTGCATGCCACCACGTAATCATGCGATATTCCGTATGTGGCACACAGCCCGGTAATACTATTCTATTAATTCTATTATGTTCAGTTATCAGCCGCCAAGCTTTCTGGCATTAACATTCCTCACATCACCATCGAATTCGTATACAGCAATTCCGTATCGTGGCATATCAATAAGAATCGAATTCTCATATCCGTCACAGTCACCTGCCTGTGCAGTAAGCTCCTTTGCCTGATTATTCTCATCACTTCCAAGGACAAGCTTATACTTACATGATGCAGGAACTCCAACTCTGAAATTATCTCTTGCAACAGGCGTGAAGTTGAGCACAAACAGAAGGTTCTTCCTGCCGTCAGGACTTAATCTCATAAATGAATATGTGCTGTTGTCCTTGTCATTGGCATTAATCCATCTGAAGCCGTCTCCGTCATAATCCGTTGCATACATTGCAGGATATTCCTCATACAGATGCAGACACTTCTTCGTGAACTGCTGCATATCCTTATGATATCCTTCTCCCAACAGATACCAGTCAAGCGCCTTCTTCTCACTCCATTCATTCCACTGTCCAAAATCCTGTCCCATGAACAGAAGCTTCTTGCCCGGATGTCCCATCATATAAGCATATGCAAGCTTAAGGTTGGCAAACTTGTCTGTAAGGTCTCCCGGCATCTTGCCAAGCATAGAACACTTAAGATGAACAACCTCATCATGAGAAAGAACAAGCACAAACTTCTCACTGTATGCATACATAAGACTGAATGTAAGCTTACTGTGGTTGAACTTACGGAAATATGGATCAAGCTTCATATATTCAAGAAAATCATGCATCCAGCCCATGTTCCACTTATATGTAAATCCAAGGCTCTCTCCATCATCAGGATTACCTGTGATATGCGGCCATGCTGTTGACTCCTCAGCTATTGTGACAGCTCTCGGGAATCTCTTGCGCAATATACTGTTGCAATGCTTAAGAAATGCCATTGCCTCAAGGTTGCCGTTCTTGCCATACTTATTAGGAACCCAGTTGCCTTCCGTGCGTCCATAATCAAGATAAAGCATAGACGCAACAGCATCAAATCTGAGTCCGTCAATATGGAATCTGTCTACCCAGAAAAGCGCATTAGCTATAAGGAAGTTGCAGACCTCATTCTTCTCATAATCAAATACCTTCGTACCCCAGTCAGGATGTTCTCCCTTGCGCGGATCTGCATATTCATATACGCAGCTTCCGTCAAAATTAGCCAGTCCGTGTGCATCCTTAGGAAAATGTGCAGGTACCCAGTCAAGTATTACACCTATTCCTTCGTTATGAAGGTAATTCACAAAGTACATAAAGTCCTTAGGACTTCCGTATCTTGATGTCGGTGCATAATATCCCGTAACCTGATATCCCCATGAACCATCAAAAGGATATTCAGCGATTCCCATAAGTTCTACATGTGTATAGCCCATCTCCTTGACATATGATGCCAGTTCGGGAGCAACTTCCTTGTAATTATAGAAACCATCCTCAGTACCGTCATCCTTTTTCTTCCATGAGCCAAGATGCACTTCATATATCGACATGGCAGCCCTGTAGTGGTCTTCAACAGTCTTCTCCTCTATCCATCTGTCATCACTCCACTCAAAGCCGTTAAGGTCTGTGATTCTTGATGCCGTATCAGGTCTTACCTGAGCCTCATTAGCATAAGGATCCGCTTTATAGAGCACATCACCCTTCTGTGTAACGATCAAATACTTATAAAGCTGTCCTACACGTGCTTCAGGAATAAAAAGCTCATATATTCCGCCTGATGATACAGGCTTCATATCATAACCAAATGCATGCCAGCCGTTAAAATCTCCTACAACATATATCTCCTTGGCTGCCGGTGCCCATACTACAAAGTTAACACCGCTTACGCCATCCTTAACTGCAGGATGTGCGCCCATCTTATTATAAATCTCATAATGAGTTCCCTGTCCGAACAGGTATGTATCAAGCTCAGTCATAAAAACTTCATCCGGCTTGAGTTCTTTTACGCGGAATGGCTCAGCATGCTGTGTATTCTGGTACTTGTGTGAAACACTCTGTGCAACAGCCTTATTGCCTGACTTTCCTCTCTTGCCCCCTCTTTTAGCTCCTGTCTTACCTGCCATATCGATTACCTCTCCAAACTTAAATGTAAAACAGCGTATACATGCGCTGTCTCCCCTTTTTATGCATGTTAAAATTATATCATAAATTATTATTTTTTTCCATATGTCTTACTGTTTTTAATAAAAGAAATGTGTTATACTATCATAGGTTTTTAAACCTACCATATAATGTGTATGTAAAGGAGCATGAAGTCATGATTTATTACATAGTTGATACAGCTTATATGCGGGAGGTGACATT
>CAMBEF010000014.1 GCA_945865495.1 uncultured Bacteroides sp.
GTAATGAGATGTATGATGGTAGAAACTGGATTACATTTACTATTAATATAAATAAAAGTGCGAGCAACAACGTGCTCGCATAGATAGAAGTTACTCAAAATCATCTTTGTTAGGATATTCTTCTTCTCCACAAAAGAGTATACATGCATGACCGCAGCTTATCCAAAACGAAAACGCCATGCACCCCATCAGTACATTCCTTACTGCCGGTGAGAATAATTTTTTCATGGTTACTAAACCTCCTTTTTAATTGTTTTTGCAACTCCCAATTGAAATGTATTAAGTACAATAGTCCAAAAGCCGGTTACAATGTAACGGCTGTCAGGCTTCATACACATGATGAAAATATATACAGCAATAACGGCAATAACTTTCAGCCGCAGGCGGAACCTGGTATTATTGCTTAGCTTAAGGTGTTTTGCGGATGTTACGGGACCAATTATAAAAGAGACTGCCGCACATATCACAAGCATCAGGATCCGCGTAAAAAGTGCCGGTGTAAACAAAGGCAGCACTTTGATTATTATAACCATGAATGCGAGAGACAGCAGTAGGCACCCTGCATATGTACGGCAGTGGATACCGCCGGTTGTTGAACGTACTATCTGAAATATAACAATTGTCCACAGATATAGTCTGATATCATATACGAAGAAAAGTCCTATTATCAGAAGCTTGCTCAGTTCAGAAAGCAAAGTAACATTGAAGAAACGGAGCTGAGCCATCTGATAGTCTGTAAAATCATACTTTACCTGAATATAATTCTGTAAATGTTCCATTCCCATAATTCAATGAAAAACATGAAAAACGTCAATTAAGAGTCATTTGTTAAATCTGATAAACAATGCAGTGATTAAACAATGCGATTATATTTAAATGAAAGTAAAAAAATGGAATTTGGTGCTGAATTAAGCGGATTTGAACGTGAATTAATAATGTGTGTGCCGAATGCCGTTTTAGCAGCCGGAGCCACAAGACCACAGCATGTCGAAATTGATAAAAAATTATCAATTTTTGTTGTTAGCGGGCGGGGGATATTGTATAATATGTACATTACAAAATACTGGATATTAAAGCGGGATTATGCTGAGGAGGGATTTAATGGCAGAACAAAGAGAGCTGATAATAAAGCTCGGACAGAAGATAACTGACCGCATCGGCGTTAAGGTAACAACAGAAGACCCTGAATATTGGGGACTTGCCGGAGTTGTGACTGACGAGATGGCAGAGGTTGCTCTCGGAATGAAGGTCAGGGTGCCTATGACATTGGAGCAGGTTGCGAAGAAGTGCAAGAAGAGTGTAGAGCGTACGGAACAGCTTCTTCAGGAGATGAGTGTAATAGGACTTATCGAGTATAACTGGGAGAATGAGGACAGACACAAGCAGTACATACTTCCGATGTTTGTTCCGGGAAGTGCCGAGTTCATGGTAATGAACGGCAGGCAGGTTGAGGAGCATCCGGAGGTTGCTGATTTCTTTGAGCAGATGTCACGTCTTCCGCTTGAGAAGGTAACACCTATGGTTCCACCGGGAGGAGCAGGAATAGGAATGCATGTAATTCCTGTCGAGGCAGCGATTCCTGCAACACCTGAATCGGTGAGCATTGAGCACATTTCATACTGGCTCAATAAGTACAAGGATAAGTATGCGGTAGGTGCATGCTCATGCCGCAGACAGCAGCGTGTACGCGGTGAAGGTACAGGTGATATTGAGGGAGATTTGTGTATAGGTGTCGGTGATATGGCAGATTACCTTGTTGAGACGGGCAGAGGACATTATGCGGATATTGATGAGGTAATGGCGATACTTAAGCGCGCTGAAGATAACGGATATGTTCACCAGATAACCAATATTGACGGTGAGGATAAGATATTTGCAATATGTAACTGTGCAGTAGGTGTATGTAATGCACTCAGAACATCACAGCTTTTTAATACACCTAATATGTCACGTTCAGCATATCGTGCAAGTGTAATGCCTGACCGCTGTGTTGCGTGCGGAAGGTGTGTGCAGTACTGCCCTACGGGTGCTGCCAAGCTCGGACAGAAGCTGTGTACAAAGAACGGACCTATAGAATATCCGCAGCATGAGCTCCCTGACACTGTTAAGTGGGGACCTGAGAAGTGGGATAAGAATTATCGCGACAATAATCAGATTAACTGTTACGATACGGGAACTGCACCATGTAAGAGTGCTTGTCCTGCACATCTTCCGGTTCAGGGCTACATAAAGCTTGCATCACAGGGAAGATATATGGATGCACTTAAGCTGATTAAGACAGAGAATCCGTTCCCTGCCGTATGCGGTGCCATATGTAACCGTAAGTGTGAGGATGCATGTACAAGAGGAACGATAGACCAGGCAGTAGCCATAGACGAGATTAAGAAGTTTATAGCAGAGCAGGAGCTTCACGAAGCTGACAGATATATACCTGAGACAGTCAACCATGAAGGTAAGCAGTTCGAGCAGAAGATTGCAATAATCGGTGCGGGACCTGCCGGAATGTCAGCAGCTTATTATCTCAGATGCAAAGGCTATCCGGTAGACATCTTTGAGAAGGAAAAGATACCGGGCGGCATGATACTTAACGGAATCCCATCCTTCAGACTTGAGGAGCAGGTAATTGAGGCAGAGGTTGACGTACTCCGCAAGATGGGAATAGGTTTTAAGTGCGGAGTAGAGGTAGGCAGGGATATAACTATTGAGCAGTTAAGGCAGCAGGGCTATAAGGCATTTTATATTGCTATAGGAGCTCAGGGCGGAAGAAAGCTCGGAATCGCAGGAGAGGATGCTGATGGAGTTATAGCCGGAGTTGAGTTCCTCAAGAAGATTAATCCTGATGAGAAGAGCACCCATATCAAGGGAAGAACAGTTGTAGTCGGAGGCGGCAATGTTGCCGTGGATGTTGCGAGAACAGCTTTGAGAGCAGGTGCATCGGAAGTGACGATGGTGTGTCTTGAAGACAGGGAGAGCATGCCGGCGGCAAAGGATGAGATTGAAGAAGCACTTGAAGAGAACATCACAATCAATAATTCATGGGGACCAAAGGAGATACTAACAGCCGGAGGTAAGGTTACGGGTATTGTATTCAGGAAGTGTACAGCCGTACGTGATGCACAGGGACGATTCAATCCACAGTATGACGAGAATGATACGATGACGATTGAATGTGATAATGTGCTTGTGTCAGTAGGGCAGTCAGTTGTATGGGGAAGCCTTATTGAGGGTACAAAGGTAGAGCTTAATCCTAATATGACTGTTAAGGCAGACCCTGTGACGTACCAGACAGCGGAGCCGGATATATTTGTGGGCGGTGATGTGTATACAGGACCGAGATTTGCAATAGATGCGATTGCGGCAGGCAAGGAAGCATGTGAGTCAATTCACAGATTTGTGCATAAGGGACACAGCCTTACATTGGGACGTAATCTGCGCCGGTTCCCATCACTTGATAAGGATAATCTTGCAATCGAGCCGGACAGCTATGACAATGCACCGCGTCAGGCATGCCATAAGAAGACGGATGAGAACGGGCTTACATTCAGGGATTTGCGCAGTACATTTACAGAGGAGCAGGTTAAGAAGGAAGCAGCAAGATGCCTTGGCTGCGGAGCTACAGTGGTAGACCCTAACAAATGTATCGGCTGCGGCTTATGCACAACCAAATGCGAATTTGACGCGATACATCTTTCAAGGGATATACCTGAAGCAAGCACGATGCGCAAATCGGAGGATAAGATGAAAGCAATTCTTCCGTATATGCTTAAGAGAGAGATTAAGATTAAGTTCAAGAAGGACAAATAATACAATGCATGAGCTTGGAATTATTGTACATATTTCAAGGACACTCACAAAGCTGGCGGATGAGAAGAAGCTGAGTAAAATAGGCTCTGTGACTTTAGAGGTCGGTGAGGTCAGTGGAATAGTGCCTGATTATATGACGGATGCGTGGAATTATTACAAAAAGAAGACACCGCTTCTTGCGGAATCTGAACTTAGGATGGAGACACTCCCCGCAGTAACCTTCTGTGAGGAGTGTGAGAATACATATGAGACGGTTAAGTATGGAAAGATATGCCCAAGGTGCAACAGTCCGAGGACATATCTGCTTACCGGCAGTGAATGCAACATAAAAGAGATAGAAGCGTGCTGATTGCACGGAATATGAATGGAGGGTGGTTTTTATGTTATTTCATGTTTATGGAAGTGATGCGGTATATCAGTGGATAGCAATGCTGGCAGTTCTGGCAGGACTTATCCTGCTTAATGAATTTGCAAGAAGGACAAAAGCAGGCGGACTTCTTATGTTCGGAGTTATACCTCTTGCACTTACTGTATATTTTGTAGTAATTGCAGTTGCGGCGAGAATGGGAGTAGAGTGGGCGGTTAACAACCAGACCCATATGTATATGAACGGCTGGTTCCATTATATGAAGCTTTATGCTTCACTTGCGGGATGTATCGGCTTTATGATGATTAAGTATGAGTGGGGAATCGGCAAGACACACTGGTTCAAGGCATACCCGTTTGCAATTGTTGCAATCAACATACTTATTGCGGTAGCAAGTGATTTTGAATCGGCAATTAACGGCTGGTATTCATGGTGGCTTTCATCTGAAGGTGTATGGCTGTATGGCGGCTGGCATAACGTAATGAACGGAATTGCAGGACTTATCAACATATTCTGTATGACAGGCTGGTGGGCAGTCTACTCATCAAAGGATAAGAAGGATATGGTATGGCCGGATATGATATGGGTATATATTCTTGTATACGATGTATGGAATTTTGCTTATACATATAACTGCCTTCCGACACATTCATGGTTCTGCGGTGTTGCACTGCTTCTTGCCCCTACTATTGCGGCACTTATCTGGAACAAGGGCGGCTGGATTCAGAACCGTGCCAACACACTCTGCATATGGTGTATGTTTGCACAGGTATTTCCACTGTTCCAGGAGACATTTGCAGACGGAACAAAGCTCTTCCCGTGGGCCACGATTACAACACAGTATGCAGACGGAACACTTAACGGCATAGCAGCGGGTACATCGGTTAACGCCAATCCTACAGCTATGACAATTGTAAGTGCGCTTGCATTAATTGTAAATGTAATCGCAATCATTTACATCATCTGGAAGTCTGTAAAGACAAAGACCAACCCATACAAGGGGGAGATATTCAAGGATTTCAAGTATTATAAGGAAGCAGCCGAAAGAGCTGAGATCAGGTAATTGTAATGGATATGAAGATAATAGAAGTAAAGCAGAGTATATTTGCGGATAATGACGCTGATGCAGAAAGACTGAGACAGCAGCTTAAGTCTGAGGGGACATTTCTTCTTAATGTAATGTCCTCTCCGGGCAGCGGTAAAACAACGACACTTGTAAGAACAATTAATGCCTTGTCGGATGAGTTCAGAATTGGTATAATGGAGGCCGACATTGATTCGGATGTGGATGCACGGACAATGTCAGAGAATACCAAGGCAAAGACTATTCAGATTCATACCGGCGGAATGTGTCATCTTGATGCGGATATGACAAGACAGGGAATTACAGAGCTGGGGACTGCGGATGTTGATCTTGCAATCCTTGAGAATGTAGGTAATCTTGTATGTCCTGCGGAGTTTGATACCGGAGCGTCTAAGAATGTTATGATATTGTCGGTGCCTGAGGGACACGATAAACCACTCAAGTATCCGCTTATATTTAAGGTATGCGATGCGCTTCTGATCAATAAGATTGATGTAATGCCATATTTTGATTTTGATATGGATAAGGTTACGGAATATGCGCATATGCGTAATCCTGATATTAAGATATTCCCGATATGCGCCAAGACAGGTGAGGGGATGGATGCATGGTATGAGTGGCTTCGCACGGAGGTAAAGGAGTGGAGAAGTTAGATATCAGTATAAGGGTTGCAACACCTGAGGATGCAGAAGAGCTGCTGGCTATTTATGCACCATATGTTGAAAATACGGCAATAACATTTGAATATACTGTTCCATATGTGGCAGAGTTCAGACAGAGAATTGAGAATACTCTTAATAATTATCCGTATCTCGTTGCAGTATCACAGGGAGAGATTGTCGGATATGCATATGCCGGAGAATTCAAGGCAAGAGAAGCTTATGCGTATTCTGTTGAGACATCTGTGTATGTAAAGCAGGGAATGACGAGAGGCGGAATCGGGCGTGAATTATACATGGTACTTGAAAAGGCACTGAAAGCACAGAATATAATTAACGTCAATGCATGTATAACATATCCTGAGGTTGAAGATGCATATGCCAATAAAAACAGCAAGCGGTTCCATGAGCATATGGGCTACAGATTTGTCGGAGAATTCAGAAAGTGCGGCTACAAGTTTGGACGCTGGTATAACGTTATCTGGATGGAAAAGTTTATTAATGACCATGAACGCAAGCCACAGCCTGTTAAGACATTCCGGGAGATAGCTGCTGATATAATTGAATAATGCTGCTGACATATTATACTTATTGAGAAATAATACAGATAATGCTATATTGTCTGTATTATTTTTTTGTCATAATATAATGTCTGAGCAAAATGGCCTTTGGAACTTCTGCCACAAAAATCATATTATAATATCAGGCAAAAAGTCACAGAAAAAACACATTTATACTATTGACCCTGAAGTTTACTCCAATGATATGCTATATACACGAAATTAATGTTTTATAATACAGTGAAAACAGCGGAATGGAGGATTAGTGTGAAAAATAGGATTGATATGATTAAGAAAAGCTATATAAAGACAGCAGGAGCAATTATAAGTGCGGCAGTGCTGATGATGTCAGCAGGCTGCGGAAGCCGGAACGATGTGCCGGGCAGCAGTGTGGCGGATATCAGTGCATCGGGAAGCAGTGTGCAGGCAGGAAGCATTGCGGGCAATGACAAGGGAAGCACATCAGTCAGTGCGGCAGACGGTGTATCACAGGCAAGGAATGTGACCCTGACACGCGATTTGGAATATCCGGATTATTATGAGCAGGAAGTACGCAAGACAATCCAGACACTTGACAATACAATTACCGGGGACAGCGTAAGCTATATATTTATTACTGATACACATCTTGACAGCAACGAAGCTAGTACAACAGCGGCATATCGTATGTATAATGCAGTAGTGGACGTTGCCAATAATTCAGATGTTGACTTTGTCTGTGTCGGCGGTGATATATATGACGGCAGACATGCGGAGGAGAACGGCAAGGCTAACGCAATGCAGATTATCCGTAATGTGTCAGGGATACTGTCAGCCTGCAATAAGCCGGTATTCTTCCTTCACGGCAACCATGATGATAACAGCTTTTCGGCACAGGTTGACGGCAATCTGCTTTACAGTGCCGACTATATTATCAACAAAGAGGAATGGTGCTCTGTTACAATGGCATATTTTCCACAGTATGCTACAGAGTATGAGCACGGATATTTTTATTATGATCTTCCGGGCAAGAATGTGCGTGTTGTCTGCCTTAATATGAGCGACAGTGATGACACTGTGGTAAACGGTGAGCAGAATGAGATGGGCATGTATTTTTACGGATATAAGGATAAGCAGATAGACTGGCTTCTTGACAAAGCATTTGCAAGAGAGGATTGTCAGTACCTGATAATGTCACATGATGCCTTTGATTATCCGGAAGGGTATAATGCCTCAAGCAACAGAGATACATTACATGATATTCTGACCGCGGCATATACACATCAGAATTATAACAATGGTAAGTTTGCCAAAGATTTTTCTTCATGGAACAGCAACATAGTACTCTATAACTGTGGACATCTTCATATGGAAAGAGTATATATGGCACCTGACATGGGCGGACTTCCGCTTATTAACACAGATAAGGGAAAGGTTGCAGAGCACGGCGTATGGGGAGCATTCGGTTCTAATGGGTACTGGTGCCAGAATCCGAGAACTGCGGGAACCATAACGGAGGCACTTTTTGATATAGTTGTAAGTAAGCCGGGCGAGCTTGATTTCGTAAGATTCGGAGCAGGCGATGACTGGCAGGTAAAATATTAAAATATTATGCCCTAAGCAATAAATAGCAGCTATAGCAGAGCGGGAGCCGATATCCGGCCCGCGACTCCTCCGGCAATATGTGTCTGCAAAATGAGGATTGATATGTTTAAATTCAAAAAAAGACTGCGGAAAACGGGAACACCGGAGGCAGCTTCAATGCCGGTTGCGCACACATTGTTCATGGCAGCAGCATTGACAGCAATGGCAGCAGGAGCAGGACTGGCAGGCTGCGGCGGAACCGGCATTGGAACAGCAGGCAGCAACGGAAGCTCGTATACTGCGGCAGAGGAGAGCAGATACACAACAGAGGTATTTGCAATGGACACATATATGACGCTTACGGCATACGGAGACAATGCGCAGACTGCTGTTAATGAGGCGGTTGCCGAGATACGCAGGCTTGATGACAGATTTTCCGTAGGAAATGCAGAAAGTGACGTTACGTTGATTAATAATGCGGGCGGCGGTCATGTTTCGGAGGAGACAGCATTTCTTATAGAAAAGTCACTTGATATCGGCAGAAAGACAAATGGAGCTTTTGACATAACGGTGTATCCGCTTATGGAGCTGTGGGGCTTCACAAGCGGTAATTACCGTGTGCCTTCGGATGAAGAGATTAAGGATGTCCTGTCGAAGGTATCATATACGAACGTAATTGCTGATGGACAGGAGGTAACTCTTAATAATAATGCAATGATAGATTTTGGCGGAATAGCCAAAGGATACACCTCATCAAGGGTTATGGAGATATTCAGGCAGAATGGCGTGGAGCACGGAATAATAAGCCTTGGCGGTAATGTTCAGGCACTCAATTCAAAGCCGGATAACAGTAGCTGGAGGGTAGCCGTACAGAAGCCTGACGGTGACGGAAGTTATCTGGGGATTCTGTCGGTTGATAATAAAGCAGTCATAACCTCAGGCGGATACGAAAGATATTTTAAGCAGAACGGAATGACTTACCATCACATAATTAACCCGTCAACGGGATATCCGTCGGACAGTGATCTCACATCTGTGACGATAGTATGTGAGGACGGAACAACGGCAGATGCACTATCAACGTCACTGTTTGTCATGGGGCTTGCAGATGCTATGGATTTCTACAGAAATTCAGGAATTGCATTTGATATGATATTGTATGACAGGGACGGAAAGCTGTATGTTACACAGGATATCGCAGATTCATTCAGTTCAGATATTGATGTGGAAATTATTAGCAGAACGCCATGAATGGAGCATATTGAGAAAAAACGGCAGATAACAATATTGACATAAATATATAAAAAATTATATTCTATCTCAAGTTAGTAGAAGCTAACTTGAGATTTTTTAATTAATGAAATGGAGAAAGACACTAAATGTTATTTATAATTTCGCTGGTGATTGTAGCAGCTTTCGTATATTTTTGCGGGGAGGCGCTGAAGAAACATCCATATGGGTTCTATATCGGAGCAGCAGTTTTAAGTGCTGCCGCATTCACGGCAGATGTAATGTGTCACGGAAGCACGGCATCAGCCTTTGCAAAGCAGAATATTATCGGGATTATGACCAAAGGCTCACTCGGGAATGCAATGTTTGTGGCGGTTATGTATGCGGGAGCCCTTCCTGACAGAACCGGTGTTAAGAAGCGGCTGATGAGAATAAGAGGAGAGCTTTCGATAACAGCAGCGGTAATTGTACTCTGCCATAACATCACATACGGAAGGACTTACTTCAGGCTGCTGTTCACAGACAGCACGGCAATGCCGCTTACGCAGCGTATTGCGGCTGTTATAAGTCTGCTGCTTATTGTGCTGCTGATAGTTCTTACAGTGACATCATTTCCGTCAGTGAGGAAAAAGATGAATTCGCGCAGTTGGAAGAAGCTGCAGCGCAGTGCATATGTTTTCTATGCACTTACATATGTACACATAATGCTCATAAGCGTACCTTATGCGAGAAGCGGACTTATTGCATCACGCATAAATGTGGTTGTGTACAGTATTGTTTTTATGGTATATGCAGCGATGCGTCTGACAAAATGCATCTACAGGCACAGAAGCAGTGCGCCTGATGCACATAGAATGGCGGCAGCGGTAAGAACCGTCTGCGCACTGATTGGAATATCTGTCTGTGTAGTGGCATTTGCCGGAAATAATGATGATACCGGCGATATTATGTCAGGGGTAATCCAGGGCAGGCAAGACTCTGCTGTGGCAGATACAGGAGCCGGAGCACAAAAAAACACCGGCACATATACGGGAACAGCCGTATGCGATGTCTATGGATATACGGTTACAGTTACCATGACAATGGAAAATGGGAAAATCACAGAAGTAACGGCTGTTTCTGATGCTGACAGACAGAATGCTGAGTATTTTGATATGGCGAATATCCCGGTTACGCAGGGGATAATTGAGAAACAGGGAACCAAGGGAGTTGATGCCGTTTCAGGGGCAACGCTTTCAAGCAAAGCGATTAAGACGGCATTTTACAATGCTTATAAATCCGCAACAAGATAGCTGTGGATTTGTAATATTTAATCAATATATCTTACTATCTTACAAATGGTGCAGGGTCACCGGAGAGAAGAACGAAGAAGAATGGAGGAAATTATGAGAAAGAAGTTTATAACAGGAATTCTTTCAGTGGCATCAGCAGCACTTATTACTGTTGCCTCAACAAATTTTACACAGTTAAAGGCATATGCCGCAGATGATGATTATTCATATGTATATGCAGGTCTTACATGGCATGAGTATTGGGCTAATGAAAATGTATACGCCGCAGGAAGTGATAATTCATCAGACGAAAAGGATACACACAACGAATATGACAAGGGTGCATTTGATGCAGTGTCAAGAGCAACAACAAATCACGGACTTCACAGAGGCAGCTTCCAGTGCATGGCAGTTATAGAGACTGAGGATGGCACAAAGTACGAGCTTGCAGGCTGGAATGAGGACGGCACAAAGATAACACTTACAAACGGCGATACGGCAGCCTTCAATAAGAGCAAGGATGGCGCTTCAATAGAATATAACGGCAAATCATCCAAGCTTACCGGCTATGAGGTTACGGGAATCAAATATGTTCCTGTTAAGGTAAAGACATCTGAGCTTTCAGACCTCAAGGCAAAATATAAGGTAGTGGAGAATGGAGGAGCACTGTTCGGTGGCTACAGCGAGAATGAGCTTTCATCATACACTGAAACCGCTGATGTTACTGCCTCAACCAACGGACTTAAGACAGCTGTTAAGAATGCAGACGGAACATTTTCATTCTCAGCGGCAGCAGCAGGAACAGATTCAGGTCTCAGGGATAAGCCACTTGCAAAGGCTTCTGATATAACGGCAACAGTTAATAAGAAAAATTCTGAGAAAAATGCTACAGGAGCATACGGCGAATTCTTAAGAGTAGACCTTACCGGCTCAGGCTACGGCGCACTTGGCGATAAGATGCAGGCGGTAACATGGACTTATTATGGAAAAGATGCATCACGTAAAAATGCACTTGTTACATACGGAACCAAGTTTGCTTCTGATAACTGGATGCACAAGACAAACGGAATCCAGCTTGGACTTACAGAGTCAGAAAGATGTAAGCTTCCTGCTGATTCAGACGGAACAGGTTACTGGACAATTACACTCAGGGCTCTTGGGTATGAGGATTATAAGGTTAATATCGAAGTGACAGATGATAATATAGCACTTGTTAAGGAAAAGGTAAGCGACACATCCAAGCTTGATGCGGCTGTTAAGCGTGCTGAAGAACTTAAAGAAGACGATTATACAAAGAAGAGCCGGGAGAAGATGCAGGAAGAGTATGAAGAAGCTGTCGAAGTCCAGAATGTAGCAGAGTATCAGGCGGAGGTTGATGAAGCAACTGAGCATCTTAATAATGCAATCAATGCCCTTGAAGAGGAAGAAGATGATACCAACTATGCTGCGACATATACACTTGCCGCAATACTTGCACTTATTGCAATAGTTATAATTGCCCTTAAGATAAGAGGATATGTAAAGCATAAATAGTACTTTGGTATTGTAAAATATAAAAAAAGTGTTAAAATTATATTAATGTCATATGGTTATACATAGGAGGAATGTCTGTCTGGCAGTTGCTCCCGGCATAAGCCTGGCAGAACACAATAGACGGAGGTTAAAGATATGGGTAAGAATTTACGCATAAAGGAACGGTTAGTTAAAGCCTTTATCAGGGTTACGGCAATTGTTGCTATTGCCGCGGTAGTCGGAGTTGCAGCACTTATAACAGTTAATGCAAGATATTCACATGCACTTGTTAATTATGGATTTTCGCAGGGGGATATCGGTAATGCCATGGTATCATTTACCGGTACAAGAGCTTATATGCTTGCTGCAATCGGTTATTCTGATGATTCGGCAGTTAAGACGGCACAGGAAGAACATGACAAGATGAAGGCTAAGTTTGTTGACACATATTGGCCTGAAGTAGCTAATACACTTACAACGAAGGATGAGAAGACTTTATATGAGACTCTTTCCAAAGAGATAGACAATTACTGGACTATAGAAGCAGAGGTTCTGAAGAAGGGTGCAACATCCAATACGGCACAGAGTATTGAAGCTCAGAAGATGAACCGAGACCAGCTTGAGCCTATATATAATGACGTATATGACCAGCTTCTGAATCTTATGAATACTAACATTAATCAGGGCGATAACTTAAGTAATCAGCTTAATATCTTATGCTGGATACTTGTAGCGGTTATTGTAGTGGTAATCGTCGGTTCAGCAGCATATTCGACAAAGCTCGGTACAGGAATTGCTAAGGGAATTGCAGATCCGCTCAACGCATTAAGCCAGAGACTTGCAACATTTGCCAAGGGTGATCTTAAGTCCCCGTTCCCTGAAGTAGACAGCAAGGATGAAGTTGCTGATATGACTAATACGGCAGTTGAGATGGGCAGTGCACTTCAGTTAATAATTGATGATATCGGTAATATCTTAAGTGAGTTCTCTAAGGGTAATTATCGTGTTACATCTAAGGCCCGTGATAATTACGTAGGAGATTTTGAGATTCTTCTTACATCACTTGCACAGCTTAAGGCACAGATGGTAGAGACACTTACAGCAATAGAGGAAGCTTCAAGTCAGGTATCAGCCGGTTCAAGCAACCTTGCAGAGGCATCACAGCAGCTTGCAGAGGGAGCAACTGAGCAGGCAGGAGTCGTTGAGGAATTACAGGCTACAATCGGAGAGATTACAGACAACATTGGGAAGGCTGCGCAGGGAGCTGAGGAAGCATATACGCAGGCTAAGAAGTATGCAGACGAGGCAGACAGAAGCACAGGCGAGATGCAGTCTATGGTTGAGACAATGAACCGGATCAATGAGACATCCAAGAAGATTGGTAATATTATCTCAGAGATTGAGGATATTGCATCTCAGACTAACCTGCTTTCTCTTAATGCATCTATCGAGGCAGCAAGAGCAGGTGAGGCCGGAAGAGGTTTTGCAGTTGTTGCTGACCAGATAAGACAGCTTGCTGACCAGAGTACACAGTCAGCTCTTAATACAAGAGAACTTATTGAAGGTGCACTTAGTGAAGTTGAGGAAGGCAATAAGGCAGCAGACAGCGTTGCAACATCACTTAGGGAAGTTGTACATGGAATCAATCTTGTCGCTGATGCTTCTAAGCAGATCAGTGTTAATGCAGCTAATCAGGCAGCAGCCATGAATCAGGCAGAAGTTGGAATGAACCAGATATCAGAGGTTGTACAGTCTAATGCATCTACAGCCGAAGAATCATCTGCAACAAGCCAGGAACTTTCAGCTCAGGCGGAGACATTGGATACTCTTATACAGAAGTTCCAGCTGTAATGTCAGAATAATATATTTTGGCAGAAAGTTGTGCAGGCAGGAAGCTGCAACTTGACATAATAGAAAAATAGTATAATAATACTAAGGGGTTCTGCTTTGGCAGGACCCCTTTTTAAGATTGTATACAGTTATGGCAGAAGGAAGGAGCACTCATGAATAAAGAGAATACCAAAGAGACTGCGATGTCCGGAATAAAAAGAAGTAAGTATGAGATAGATATGTGCAATGGCACAATTATGGATAAGCTGATATCATTTGCACTTCCACTTATGTTATCCGGAGTGCTGCAGCTTATGTTTAATGCAGTTGATATCATAGTTGTCGGAAGATTCACAGGAAGCCAGGCACTTGCTGCGGTAGGTTCGACAAGCGCACTCATTAATATATTTACCAATCTCTTTATAGGAATATCACTTGGAAGTAATGTACTTGCAGCCAGATTCTATGCTGCGGGAAAGTCCAAAGAGATGTCAGAGACAGTTCATACTTCAATAACTATTGCGCTTATAAGCGGAATAATTATGGCTTTTGTGGGAGCTGTATTTGCAAAGGGTGCGCTGGAGCTCATGGATACTCCGGATGATGTAATAGACCAGTCAGTGCTTTATATGCGGATATATTTTATGGGAATGCCTTTTTTTATGCTGTATAATTATGGCGCAGCAATATTAAGGGCTGTCGGAGATACAAAAAGACCGCTTTTATTTCTTATAATATCAGGAATTACCAATGCAGTGCTTAACCTTATACTTGTAATCGTATTTGGACTTGGAGTCGCCGGTGTTGCAATAGCGACAGTTATTTCACAGCTCATTTCGTGCGTGCTTGTTCTGGCGTGCCTTTGCCGTTCACAGAGCAGTTACCGCCTGTATTTTAATAAGCTTGGAATACGAAGGGACTATATGGTGCAGATATTCAAGGTTGGTGTACCGGCAGGAATCCAGAGCGTTGTAATCAATTTCTCAAATGCACTGTTGCAGTCTTCTGTTAATTCTTTTGGCTCTACGGCCATGGCGGGATATACAGCAGCCAATAATCTGCTTGGATTCTTATATGTATCAATTAATTCAGTAACGCAGGCCTGTATGAGCTTTACGAGCCAGAATCTTGGCGTTGGAAAGTTTAAACGTATGGATCGTGTGCTTATCGACTGCATGATTTTGTCAGTTGCCGTTGCACTTGTAATGGGAAGCTCTTTCTATGTATTCGGCAGGCAGCTTATAGGAATATATACATCTGATGCAGAAGTTATAAAATGCGGCATGGAGATACTGGCATATACAACGCTTACATATTTTCTTTGCGGAATCATGGATCTTATACCGGGAGCACTGAGAGGAATGGGATATTCAGCAGTGCCGATGGTATTGTCTGTAATAGGAACTGTAGGAACAAGAGTGTTCTGGATATTTGGCATATTCCCGTTTCACAGGTCACTTGGAATATTGTTTGTATCATATCCTGCATCATGGGGACTTACAATTATCCTGCAGGCAGTATGCTTCTACTTTGTAAGAAAGCGTGTACAGGGCAGCAGAGGAGTGCTTGTTTCTTAAGGAAATATCAGATATAATTGAGAGTCAGTTGGAAGAAATAATTTAGAGAAAAGGATTTTTATGATGAAAAAATTATATGCGGGATGGACAAGTATAAGTATTGTTGAAAGGATAATAGGAGGACTGGTTATAGGTATAATTCTGGGAATGCTTATTCCACAGGCAACAGGAATATCAATACTTGGAACAGCATTTGTAGGTTCGTTGAAAGCTATTGCACCATTGCTTGTATTCCTGCTTGTAATTAGCTCATTGTGCCATTCGGGCAAGAGCCACGGAGGAGTAATAAAGACAGTTATAATACTATATATGTTCAGCACGGTTCTTGCTGCGATTATAGCAGTAATAACAAGCTTCATGTTTCCTGTTACACTTACACTTGCAGAGAGTTCTTCTGAGTTCAGCGCACCGGGAGGAATTGGCGATGTCATCCGTTCACTTGTTAATAATATAGTTGCTAATCCAATAGAGTCTATCGTAAAAGCTAACTATGTAGGCGTACTTACCTGGGCAGTGCTTATAGGAATTTCATTAAGGCATGCAGGTGAGGCAACAAAGAATGTACTTGGTGACCTTGCATCCGGACTGTCTGATGTAGTGACATGGATAATAAATCTTGCACCATTCGGTATACTCGGACTTGTATTTGATACAGTATCCAATAATGGTCTCTATGTATTTGCTGAGTATGGAAGGCTCATTGCTCTGCTTGTTGGAACTATGTTATTTATCTACTTTGTTACAAATCCTATTCTTGTATACTGGTGTACACATAAGAATCCATATCCATTGATATTCAGATGTCTGAAAAAAAGTGCAATAACAGCATTCTTTACGAGAAGCTCGGCGGCTAATATACCAGTCAATATGGAAGCGTGTGAGGAAATGGGACTTGATAAGGATACATATTCGGTCACAATTCCACTGGGTGCGACGATTAACATGGATGGCGCAGCAATAACAATTACGGTAATGACACTTGCTGCTGCTAACACTCTGGGCATAGCAGTTGATATCCCAAGTGCAATAGTATTAAGCATACTTTCAGCTATTTCAGCATGTGGAGCGTCAGGTGTTGCAGGCGGTTCGCTTCTGCTGATACCTATGGCATGTTCACTGTTTGGGATACCTAATGATATCGCCATGCAGGTAGTAGGAGTAGGGTTTATTATAGGAGTTATCCAGGATTCGGTAGAGACGGCACTTAATTCATCATCCGATCTCATACTTTCAGCATCTGCTGAATTCAGACAGTGGCGCAAAGATGGAAGGGAGATTAAGTTATGATTAATCAATAAATGCGTTATCTTCGAAAGGTGGTATTGTTATGTCGGTTTACTATACTGCAACGATATTTATCACAGTATATCTTATGATTGTTATGAAAATGAGAATCCGCAATAATATTCTGCTTGAACCTGATACCAGGAGAATACTGCGCATTGTATCAACAATTATAATAGTTACGTCGTTTGCGGAATATTGCGGAGTATTACTTGATGGAACTGATACATCACTGAGACCGCTTCACATCTGCATTAAAACCATAGAACTCGCAGCGGCTCCTTCTGTGCCGGTTATAGGTTCCAATATAATTGGCAGCATTAGAAAGTGGAAGCCTGTAATAGCAGTTTTCGTAATACATGCAATTCTTGAGCTGATATCAGCATTTACAGGGTTCATATTCTATGTGGACAGCAGCAATGTGTATCATCATGGCAGATTCTATGCAATATATGTAGTAGTGTTAATGGCAGGCATACTATTCTTCACGTGGGTTACAATGCGCGAGAGCCGCAATCAGTATGGAATGCGCAGAATGATTATTGCGACAATTCCAGCGCTTCTTATCTGCGGACTTGCATTCCAGTATATGGAGGAGAATGTAAGAATAATATGGCTGTGTGTAGCGCTTGGAACGCTGATGCTTTATAATACTTCTATAGAACTTACGCAGAACACGGATTCACTTACGCATCTTCTCAACAGAAGATATTATGAAAATATAATAGCATCACTTAACAAACCTGCAGTCATATTCTATTTTGATGTTGATGATTTCAAAAATGTAAATGACACATATGGCCATAATATGGGAGATAAAGTCCTCATGGGTGTCGGTAACAGCATTCAGGCGATTTTTGCACGTAACGGAAGCTGTTACAGAATCGGCGGCGATGAGTTCTGTGCGATTATGGATATAGATGAGAGCGAGGCGGAGAATTATATTGAGGCATTTCATGCCAATATGGATGCAGTCAGGGACAGAAGCCCTGAGACCCCATATGTATCGGTTGGATACGCACGCTATAATCCAAAGGCTGATAATATAGAGGATGTTGTAAGCCGGGCTGATACATGGATGTACAAAAATAAAAGGATTGGTAAGACAGACAGGCAGTAGAAGCCGGCCCGCTATGTTTTACAATTGAGATGGGAGATGGAATATTGAGAAGGACGCGAGAAGAAGCAGAGGAGACAAGAAAAAAGATAGTCAAAGCGTGCTATGAGACAATCCTTGAAAAGGGATATGACAAAATGACGCGCGATGATATTGCAGTTAAGCTGGGAATGACAAGGGGCGCTGTTAACTGGCACTTTAAGGACAAGGAGCAGATGTATCTTGAGGCGATTCAGGAAGTGCTCGATGAACTCAAAGAAAAGAGAGATGAATATGTTAATGATAAATCACTAACAGTAGAGCAGAGATTATACGGACTGTTTACAATGCCGGTGGAGATGGCAGACTATTTTCATTTTATTAATCACATCCCTCATTATCTTCTTGCCAAAGATAATTTTAAATGTATCGAAAAGCGCAAGCAGAAGAACAGGATATGGTTCATGGAGTACATGGTAAGCTGTCTTGATGATTATGAAGAGGAGCATGGCTGCAGGCTTACCAACTCAAAACAGACAATGGCACAGATGCTGTATCTGCTGTATGAGGGCCTTCATAACCGTAATACAACAAAAGAATATGAAACGGTTGATTTCATTGCAAATATAATGGATTATTTTAAGATAATTATCCGGTAAAAAGTACTTGACAGAATCGCTTTATAGTGATATACATACATATATAAATGTATAAATAATGGCAAAGGAGCCAAGCAGAAAAGGTATAGCCTCACATACCTTCTGTTTTGGTTCCTTTTTCATTTGCGCGGCGCTAGCGCCTGCAGAATTGGAGGATAGCGCGAAAAATCAAAGATTTTTCACGCGCAAGATTTGTGCTTACGCACAAACTTGAGATGCCCTGAAAAACGGGCAGGAATGGAGGATAATATGGAAAGTACAACTAAGAAAAAAGAAACAAAATTCAGATTCCCGCATGAGTTTATCATTATACTGGCTCTTGTGGTTCTGGCGTGTGCATTAACCTACATTATTCCGGCTGGTAATTATGCAAGGGTAAAGACAGCCTCAGGTACATCGGTTGTTGATGCATCAAGCTTTGCCTATGTACAGTCTACACCGGAAAGTTTTGCAAAGATTCCGTCCGATATCGTGGAAGGATTTTATAATGCAAGACAGCTTATATTTGCAATCCTTATATTCACCGGTGCAATGCAGATTATAATGGCAACCGGTGCAATGCAGAATCTAACAGGCGTTATTATTCACAAATTTGGTAAGAAGCAGTCAATCGCAATTGCAATAATTATGGCAGTCGTAGCCGTATTAAGCTCACCAATGGGATACAATCCGTTTATAGCTTTTGTACCGCTTGGACTGTTCCTTGCAGCCCAGATGGGATATGATGCAGTTGTAGGTGCCGCAATATTCTGTCTTGCGGCAGCAATGGGACCTAACGCAGGTATGCTCAATCCGTCTACAACAGGCGTCGGTAATGAGCTTGCAGGACTTCCTACATTCAACGGATTTGGCTACAGATGTGTCGGATTTGTGCTGTTTACCGCAGTTACAATTATTTATGTAATCAGATATGCCAATAAGGTTAAGGCAGATCCTTCAAAGAGCCTTGTATACGGAATCCCACAGAATATTACATATGAAGATGACGGTAAGGAAAAGAAGATAAGCTTAAGACAGAAGTTTGTTCTTGCAGCAGTTCTTGTAGGAATGGTTATCCTTGTAATCGGATGTACAAAGTGGAGCTGGGGATTCCAGAAGATGTCAGCATTTTTCCTGGTATTCGGCCCTGTATGCGGTCTTATATACGGAACAAAGCCTAACGACATCTGCAATCAGTTTGTTGATGGCTGCAAGATGGTAGTAAGAGCTGTAATACTTATTGGTATGGCGTATTCAATATCTGTTGTTTTAAAGAATGGCAATATACTTGATACAATCGTGTACGGAGTATCAGGTCTTCTTAATTATGTACCTGCATGGCTTCAGGCCCCTGCAATGCTGCTTATACATACTGTAATCAACTTCTTTATTACATCAGGCAACGGACAGGCTGTAGTTACAATGCCTGTAATGCTTCCTGTTGCCAACATCATAGGTATGTCACCAGAGACTGCAATACTTGCCCTGAATTACGGAGATGGATTTACTAACATAATATTCCCTCATTCAGCAGCACTTATGAGCTTCCTTGCCCTTTCTAATGTGCCTTACCAGAAATGGCTTAAGTTTGTATTCAAGCTCGTTCTTATATGGTATGTAATCGGTTCTGTTCTCCTTATTATTGCTCAGGCAATAGGATATTAGTTATTAGAAATAATTATTATTGGAGATAACAATGAACAGAGATTATGCAAAAAGAGCAGCGGTGCTCTCAGTATCGACTATTACGATACTGGGAAGCACGGCTGTTTCGCCGGCTTTATCCGGCATAAAAAGCGCATTTCCGCAGATGAGTGATGCATGGATTCAGATGATACTTACACTTCCTACACTCCTTATAATTCCGTCATGTCTTATGTGCCGCTATGCAATAAGCAGAATGGGGCAGAAAAGAGTCCTTATAATGGGAATTATTATATATCTGATAGGAGGACTTGGCGCAGGACTTGCGCCCAACTTTGCAACGCTTCTTATTATGAGAGGCATATTGGGAGTAGGATGCGGATTTATAACGCCTATGGCGCAGAACCTTATAAGCAGCAATTTCAGCGGAGAAGTTAAGACAAGACTTACTTCGTATTCGGCATCGGCTTCGTATCTAATGGGAATCATAGCTTCATTTCTGGTAGGAAACCTTGTTGCTGTAAACTGGAGACTTGCATTCCTTGTATATTTTGTGGCACTTGTCGTAATGATTCTTAACATCATATATCTGCCGGATGACAGGCCAAACGAAAAAATGGCTTCTGTGCCGGAAAAAGCTGCCGGTAATGCAGGCGGCAAAGCTCATAATGATGGTATGGCAGCGCAAGAAGCGGTTAAAAATGCTGCGCAGAGCGTTTCAGGTAAAAATAGAATAAATGTGCCTGCATTAATTACAATGATTGCGATGTTTGGAATAAATGGCGCATTTTATACATTTTCTGCAAGCATATCACTGTTTATGAGAGGTGATTCAATTGGAAATGAATCCAGCTCAGGAATAGTCGTGTCAAGCTTCATGATATGCGGCTTTGTGGTGGGGCTTATTGTGCCTAAGATAAGACAGCTCATTAAGGGTTATACAATGGCACTCGGCTGTCTTATGATGGGCGGCGGATATCTTATCCTTTCATCGGCACACACCATGGGAGTGCTCATGCTGGCAGCGGCATTGGTAGGCGGAAGCTACAGTATATTATATTCCGGAATATTTACAAAGATAAGAAGTCAGGCAAGAAGTGAGGAGGAGACAACAACACTGGTAACATTTACGACTGCATTCATGTTCCTCGGACAGGCGTTATCACAGTATATCCTGCGGGGTGTGGAGCTTATCTCAGGAATATCCGGATACAGATTCCGGTTTGGTTTCCTTGCACTGATACTTTTAATATGCATGTTCTGGTGTATAATAAAAAATATCAGAGAGACAATGTGATGATGTTATATGAATATTTATATCAGGAGGACAGATATGATTCTCAATAATGAAAAGATAATAAAGGCACTTGAATACATTAAGTCGGAAGATGACAACACAACGCAGGAAACACTTACAATGTGCCAGATTCCCGCACCGTCACATCAGGAAAAGAAAAAGGCGGAATATGTACTTGAAAAGTTCAAAGAGATAGGCTTGCTTAACGTACATATGGATGCAGTATGGAATGTACTCGGAACATGGCCGGGTGACGGAGACGGACCTGTTATAATGCTTGCGGCGCACACGGACACGGTATTTCCGATAGATACGGATGTAACAGTAAAGAAGGAAGGCAGCAGATATTACTGTCCGGGAATTAATGATGACACTCATGCAGTAGCCGAGATAATGGCAGTAGCAAAGGCAATGGTCAGATATGACATTCACGCACATGGAGATATCATATTCTGTGCAAATGTATGTGAAGAAGGACTTGGTGATCTTAAGGGTGTCAAATACATTTTTAATAATGATAATAATATTGATGCATTTGTGTCAGTTGATAATCCTGTGACAGGAGGTGTTGTATACACGGCAACGGGAAGCCATCGTTATAAGGTAACATTCACAGGTAACGGCGGACACAGCTTTGCGGATTTCGGACTTCCCAATCCTATACATGCAATGGGAAGGGCAATAGCAAAAATCTCTGATTTTAAAGCACCTAAGCTTCCTAAGACAACATTCAATGTAGGAGTCATAGAGGGCGGAACATCTGTAAATACAATATCGGCATCGGCAAGCATGCTTATGGATATACGTTCTGACAGTGATGAAGAACTTGAGCGCCTGACAGAAGAATTCATGAATGCAGTAGAGAGTGCTGTTGAAGAAGAAAATGCAAGATGGGATGCCGATAAGCCACAGGTAAAAGCAGATATAGAGGTTAAGGGAGTAAGACCGGCAGGAACGCAGGATCCTGACTGCCCTATAGTAACAGCTGCGTTTGATGCGGCAAGAATGCTTGGAATAGAACCTGAATTAAGAGATGAGAGCAGTACTGATGCCAATATACCGATAAGTATGGGAATACCTGCGATAACCATAGGACGTGGCGGCAATGAAGGCGGAGTTCATACAGTCCATGAGTGGTTTGAACCTGTGGAAAGCTGGCTCGGACCGCAGAGAGACCTGATTCTCATTCTGCTGCTTGCAGGCTTCGAGGATGTGGCAGAACCTGTTATAAAGAAAAGATAATAACTAACCGGCACTTTGTGCCTGCACACAAATTTGTGATGTCCGTAAATAAAGGGCAGGAATGGAGATTAGTATGGACAAAAAAGTTTATGACGAATTTATAGAGTCCAATAAGGATGAAGCAGTTGAACTTCTGATGACACTTGGCAGGATACCTGCCCCAAGCCACCATGAAGATAAGAGAGCGGCATTCTGCAAAAAGTGGTTTGAAAATGAAGGCTGCAATGAAGCCTGGATTGATGAAGCCAAGAATGTAGTGTGTAAGTTTAACTGCGACAGATATGATGACATAACAGTATTTATGGCGCATATGGACATTGTGTTTGATGATACGGATGAACTCCCGATGACAAGGGAAGGTAACATCTTAAGAGCGCCGGGAATCGGAGACGATACAGCTAATCTCGTCAACCTTATGATGGGAACAAGATTCCTGATTCAGAACAAGGAAAAGCTTCATACAGGTATAATGATTGTTGCCAATACATGCGAGGAAGGTCTTGGCAATCTTAAGGGCTGTAAGGAAATATTCAACAATTACGGAGACAGAATAAGGGAGTTTTACTCATTTGACGGATATATGTCACAGTGTACGAGCGTTGCGGTAGGCTCACACCGTTACAGAATACAGGTTATAGGTGAAGGCGGACATTCATACCTTAATTTTGGCAATGATAATGCAATACATATCGCTTCACAACTCATAACGAAGTTGTATGAGATTACTCCTCCGGATGAAGAGAAGACAACATATAATGTGGGACGCATAGAAGGCGGAAGCACGGTTAATTCAATAGCGCAGGAGGCTGTAATACTCTATGAGTATCGTTCAAGCAGCGAAAAATGCCTTCAGATAATGCAGAATAAGCTTAATGAGACTATAGACAGCTTCAGAAAGCAGGGCAAGAAGATAAATCTTGAGATACTCGGAATACGTCCGGGCTGTGGTGACGGAGATAAGACAGAACTTAAGAAGTGGACTGACAATAATATAAGTCTTATAAGGAACTATTACAAAGGAGATATGGATCTCGGACCGTATTCAACAGACGGCAACATACCTCTTTCAAAGAACATCCTTGCCAACACAATCGGTACAATAACAGGAGCCAATGCACACAAACGTGAGGAATGGATTGATCTTAATTCACTGCCACAGGGAATGGGAATTGTTCTGAGCCTTATCGGAGCTAAGTTACAGTAAATATTTAGGCACATTCGCAATTTTCGCCCGACCGTCGACTGGAAGATATAGACATCATAAAGAAAAAGTGTTAAAATCTACTTGAAATACAGATTTAGTACTGTGAGTACTTATGGGTTAATATGTTTTAGTACGGAGGGTTAAGTAATGAAGAAAGAACAGTTGAAAAGGGTCGACAAGGTAGTATTTGCGATATTATTGATTGTGCTTGGCTATATAGCGTTTACAATGGTAGGCCTGCTGGCAACCGGAAGAGGCAATGGTGGTGTAGTAATTCAGACCGTAGCGGTAATTGTGGGACTGATAGCTGTGATAGCTGCATTTGCGTTAAAATCGGGAACGCAGGTATGCGGAATATTAATGACTGCGGCAGCAGCTTTAGTATACTTTGTCATAATGTGTACCAATAACATGACAGAAACATATGCATATGCGGTTCCGCTGCTGATAGCAACAATCGGATATCTTGATATGAAGATGGCGGGGATTGAGAGTGTTATCATAGTTGTCGGGTTTGTAATACATAGTGCAAGAATGATGTCTATGGGAAAGATAGCTGCTGATGACCTTATAGTCGAAGCGATAGTTATTATCATCGTTGCGGCAGTAGTGGTTATTATGACTAAGATGCTTGTTGCATTCAATACGGAGAACATGGCAGAGATCCACGAAGGAGCACAGAAGCACCGTGATGCAGCACTTAAGATCCAGCAGGTGTCTGAGGAGATTACAGCATACTTTGATGAGACTAACGCACATATAAAGGATCTGAACACAAGTATCACAACAAGTAACCATTCGGTTAAAAATATTGCCGAGAGTACGGAAAGCACTGCGGAATCAATACAGCATCAGGCGCAGATGTGTCAGGAAATCAAGAACCACACGG